>NZ_JAMSKS010000019.1:0-137826 GCF_024436645.1 Rhodococcus sp. T9N
CACCAGCCGAAGGTGCGTTGGACTACGCCTAGAAACTGCTGTGCGCCTTTATTAAACGCGGGCGGTTAATAAAGGCGCACAGCAGGGGGTCTAGGTCGCGTTGTGCGCGGGCTGGAAAGCTCCGGCTTCGGCAGCTTCCTCGGCGCGGATCACGTGGACCACGGCGTTGATCAGCGCCAGGTGTGTGAACGCCTGCGGGAAGTTACCCAGATGGCGACCGGTGTGCGCGTCGATCTCCTCCGCGTACAGCTTGAGCGGGCTCGCGAACCCGAGCAGACGCTCGCAGAGATGCTTTGCCCGATCCAGTTCGCCGATCTCGACGAGGGCGGAGACGAGCCAGAAGGAGCAGATGGTGAACGTGCCCTCTTCTCCGCTCAATCCGTCGTCGGTGGTGTCGACGCGATAGCGCAGGACCAACCCCTCTTCGGTGAGCTCGTCGGCGATCGCCAGCACCGTCGCCCGGATGCGCGGATCGTCGGCCGGCAGGAAGCGCAGCAGCGGTGCCAACAAGAGCGACGCGTCGAGTGAATCGTGGCCGTACCGCTGTGTCAGAACTCCGCGCGAGTCGACACCGTGCGCGAGGATGTCGGCCTTGATCTCGTCCGCGATGGCCGTCCATTGCTGTGCAAAGCTCTTCTCGCCCTGCATCTCTGCCAGCTTGGCGCCGCGATCGAGAGCGACCCAGCACATGATCTTCGACGACGTGAAGTGCTGCGGTTCACCGCGCACCTCCCAGATCCCGCGGTCGGGCTGGCGCCAATGCTTGATCGCTTCCTCGACCTGCTTCTTGAGCAGCGGCCACAACGCCTCGGGGACGCGCTCGCGGGTACGGATGTGGAGGTACACCGAGTCGAGCATGGTGCCCCAGATGTCGTGCTGCTGTTGATCGAACGCCCCGTTGCCGATACGCACCGGACGGGCGCCGTCGTAGCCGGACAGATGGTTGAGTTCGGATTCCTCGAGCGTGCGCTCGCCGCCGATGCCGTACATCACCTGCAAGGGATGCGGCTGACCGTTGTCCGAACTCGACACGTCGTAGATGAAGTTGAAGAAGTCGTTGGCCTCACGGTCCAACCCGAGCGTGTAGAGGCCCCACAGTGCGAAGGTGGAATCGCGAACCCACGCGTAGCGATAGTCCCAGTTGCGTTCTCCGCCTGGTGTTTCCGGTAGCGAGGTCGTCGAAGCCGCGAGTAGGGCTCCGGTCGGTGCGTAGGTGAGCCCCTTGAGTGTGAGCGCACTGCGCTGTAGGTATCCGCGCCACGGGTGATCGGGGAACTTGCCGATCGTCACCCACTCACGCCAGGACTTCGACGTCTGCCACATCTTGTCGGCGGCCTCGTCGAACGTCTGCGGCGCGGGAAGATCCGACCACGAGAGCGCGACGTACACGTTGTCGCCTTCGACCAGTCGCGTCCGGGCCCGTGCCTCACGACCTTCCAGACCCAGTCGGAGATCGGTGGTCAAGCGCAGAGTGGGATGGTCGCCGGGCTTGGCGGAGCGACACGTTGCCGTTGCTTCCTCGTAGACCTTTCCGGTGTACTCCCAATTCGCCGTGCCACGGTGATAGTCGAACGCGGGCTCACAGCTCATCTCGAGTTCGACGGTGCCGCTGACGCATTTGACCGTACGGAGAAGGGTGTGTTCGGCATCCCAGTCGGTCGGTGTGCGCTTGTGCGTGTTCGATCGCTTGTCGACGTTGTGCCAGGGACCGAGAACCAGGGCGTCGCGGACGACGAGCCAGCCGGTCTCGGTCTGCCAGGTGGTCTCGAGAATGAGTCCACCCGGCAGATAGCGCCGAGCGGCCGGCACGTTCTGGCCGTAGGGGCCGATACGGAAATGGCCTGCGCTGCGGTCGAGGATGGCACCGAACACGCTTGGGGAGTCCGGGCGGGGAACGCACATCCACTCGACAGATCCGTTACGGGCAATCAGGCACGAGGTTTCGCAATCGGAAAGAAACGCATAGTCGTCGATCGGGGGAAAGTTGCTTCGATGGTGACCCGTGGAGGCGGGAGGAATCGTCTGCACCACTTCGTCGTCAGCACTCATTCGGCCATCATCCGGCCAGAATCGGCACACGTCCAATCCACACGCTGTCGGGACCGTATCGTCCGAAGGATAGGGTGTTGGCGTGGATCGGATAGCGGATTGGTGGGACAGCTTCGAGCTGTGGATGGCGGGGCTCCCGTTCATCCCGCAGGTCGCGTTGGTCCTGATCGTCGTCGTTCCGCTGTGCCGCCTGGTGGCCATCGGTCTGGATCGCGCGTTGGCCGCCGTTCTCGCTCTGCCGCTCTTCGGCTGGTTGCGTAGGAATTCTCGAGAAGTAGAGGAAAGCTGATGCCCCGCTCACGGGTCACTCTCGCCCTGATAGCCCTGATTCTCCTCGTGATCGTCGCGTGGCTTCTCACCCGTTAGTTCTCCCGATTAGAGCGGGCGCCGGTGCTCTGCTAAAGTCCACCGCGTGTCCGAAGCAACAGCTCCCGTAATCCGCCACCAGTTGGCGTTGATTGCTGTCGGCATGCTCGACGTCGCTGACGTCGCCTGTTGTTGATTTCCTGAGTTCGACCTCTCCGGTGGTGCTGCGCACCCCACTCGAACTTCTCTGCGCGTAACTCGCGCCCCCGATTCAGGGCTCATCGCCCGTCGGCTCTCCATGTCTGAACATCCCGATGGAATCAGCCCCAGAGGTCTCGGACTTGTCGTTTGACCAACCCTCGTTTGTCAGTCCTTTCAGGAAGGTACCTGCAATGAAACGCCGTTCCCGCACACTTCTCACTGCTATCGCGACCATGGGGGCCGTGGTACTCACAGCGTGCAGTGGTGGCTCGAGCGACACCGTGGGTGGTGACAGCGCCGCCAGCGACGGTAGCGCCGGCACGATCAACCTGTTCGCCTACGCCGTGCCGAAGCCTGGCTTCGACAAGCTCACCGCAGCCTTCCAGGCGACCGACGAGGGCAAGAACGTCAACTTCAATCCTTCCTACGGCGCCTCGGGCGACCAGTCGCGCAAGGTGAAGGACGGTGCCGAGGCAGACTTCGTCAACTTCTCCGTCGAGCCCGACATCACCCGTCTGGTCGATGCCGGTCTGGTAGATCAGAACTGGAACCAGGACGCCTACAACGGAATTCCGTTCGGATCGGTAGTCACCATCGTGACGCGTCCGGGCAACCCGAAGGGCATCAAAGACTGGGACGACCTGCTTCAGCCCGGCCTCGAGGTCGTCACGCCGAACCCGTTCAGCTCCGGCTCGGCCAAGTGGAACCTCTTGGCGCCGTACGCCGCGAAGAGCGACGGTGGCAAGAACCCGCAGGCGGGTCTCGACTACGTCACCGCCTTGGTCAACGACCACGTCAAGATCCAGCCCAAGTCGGGACGCGAGGCTTCGGAAGCCTTCCTGCAGGGTAGCGGTGACGTTCTGATCAGTTACGAGAACGAGGCACTGTTCATCGAAGGCAACGGCGACCCGGTCGAGCACGTCACCCCGCCCACGACCTTCAAGATCGAGAACCCCGTTGCCGTGATCTCGAACAGCAAGGTCCTCGACAAGGCGACCGCGTTCAAGGACTACCTGTACACGACCGAGGGTCAGACGCTCTGGGCCGAAGCAGGATTCCGTCCCGTGGATCCCGCCGTCGCTGCCAAGTTCACCGACAAGTTCCCCGAGCCGACCAAGCTGTGGACCATTGCAGACCTCGGCGGCTGGAAGGCCGTGGACAGTGCTCTGTTCACCAAGGACACCGGTTCGATCGCAGTGATCTACGACAACGCGACCAAGTAAGACTGACGTGACTGACACTATTGACCCCACCCCCGTGGCTCGTCGGCGAAAACTCGCGCGGGTCACGGGGAGTGTGGGGCCGCTCGGAATCGGAGTGGCCACCCTGTGGCTCTCCGTCATCGTTCTGCTTCCGCTCGCCGCGTTGACCGCCACCGCGTTCGACGAGGGGATCTCCGGATTCTGGGACGCCGTCACCGCACCCGTCGCCTTGGCGTCGTTGCGCGTGACGTTGTTGGTCTCGGTGATCGTGGCATTGATCAACGTCGTGATGGGCACGATCATCGCGTGGGTGCTGGTCCGGGACGACTTCCCGGGCAAGCGCATCGTCAACTCGATGATCGATCTGCCGTTCGCGCTACCGACCATCGTGGCATCGATCGTGCTGCTGTCCCTCTACGGCCCGCAGTCACCGATCGACATCCATCTCAATGCAACTCAGCCCGGACTGATCGTGGCATTGGCCTTCGTGACCTTGCCGTTCGTCGTCCGTTCCGTGCAGCCGGTGCTGATGGAGGTCGACCGCGAAGTCGAGGAAGCCGCTGCGTCGTTGGGAGCTTCCAACTGGACGATCTTTCGCTCGGTTGTTCTCCCGACGTTGGCGCCTGCCGTCATCTCCGGTGCGGGCCTCGCGTTCGCCAGAGCGATCGGTGAATACGGCTCGGTCGTTCTGATCGGCGGCAACATCCCACGCGTGACACAGATGACGTCGCAGTACATTCAGCAGCAGATCGAGATCGATCGTCCGACCAACGCCGCTGCCGTCTCGGTAGCGTTGCTGGCCATCGCATTCGTGACGCTGTTCGTCCTGCGAATCTTCGCCTCGCGGGGACAGCGACGTGAGGAGAGTTCCCGATGAACGTGTCCAGAGGATCGAAGATCGGTCTGCGGACCATCGCTCTCGTCTACCTGTTCGTGTTGCTGGTCGTGCCGATCGGTGTGATCCTGACGCGAACGTTCGAGAACGGAATCGGCCCGTTTCTCGAATCGATCACGACACCGGCAGCGATTTCCGCGCTGAATCTTTCGCTGATCATCGTGGCGATCGTGGTTCCGATCAACGTGGTGTTCGGTGTCGTCACGGCTCTGGCACTCGTGCGTGGGCGTTTCCCGGGCCGCGGAGTTCTGCAGTCGGTGGTCGACCTGCCCTTCGCGGTCTCGCCCGTCGTCGTCGGTGTGTCGTTGATTCTCCTGTGGGGTGCCAACGGTTGGTTCGGCGGCATCGAATCGTTGGGGTTCAAAGTCATCTTCGGGTTGCCAGGCATGGTGATCGCGACGATTTTCGTGACGCTGCCCTTCGTCGTCCGGGAAGTCGAACCCGTACTTCACGAGATCGGCGACGAGCAGGAACAAGCGGCCGCGACGCTCGGTGCCTCGGGCTGGCAGACGTTCTGGCGGATCACCTTGCCCGCGATCCGTTGGGGCCTGACGTACGGAATCGTGTTGACGGTGGCGCGTTCGCTCGGTGAATTCGGCGCAGTCATCATGGTCTCTTCCGGCTTCCCGGGGGTATCCCAGACACTGACATTGCTGGTGCACTCGCGATACATCGACGACCACAACACCTTTGGTGCGTATTCGGCGGCAACGCTGCTGATGGGCATCGCCATCATTGTCCTGTTGCTGATGACGCTGCTGGACCGTAAGAGGAGCACCACATGATCACAGTGACCGGGGCCCGCAAGAACTACGGTGATTTCGCGGCGCTCGACGACGTGACGGTCAACATTCCCTCGGGTTCGTTGACGGCATTGCTCGGGCCCAGTGGCTCGGGAAAGTCGACGTTGCTGCGTTCGATCGCAGGGCTCGAAGAACTCGATTCGGGAACCATCACCATCGCAGGCAAGGACGTCACCGGCGTCTCGCCGCAGAAGCGTGACATCGGTTTCGTGTTCCAGCACTACGCGGCGTTCAAGCACATGACCGTGCGGGACAACGTGGCGTTCGGGCTCAAGATCCGCAAGCGCCCGAAGCCGGAGATCGAGAAGAAGGTCAACGAACTACTGGGGATCGTCGGTCTCGACGGGTTTCAGCATCGGTACCCCGCGCAGCTCTCCGGCGGTCAGCGTCAGCGCATGGCGTTGGCGCGCGCTCTGGCTGTGGATCCACAGGTGCTCCTGCTCGACGAGCCCTTCGGCGCGCTCGACGCGAAGGTGCGTGCCGACCTGCGCACGTGGTTGCGTCGCCTGCACGACGAGGTGCACGTCACCACCGTCCTGGTCACCCACGACCAGGAAGAGGCTCTCGACGTCGCCGACCGCATCGCGGTGCTGAACAAGGGGCGGATCGAGCAGATCGGTGAACCTGCCGACCTGTACGACCGCCCGTCCAACGACTTCGTGATGTCCTTCCTCGGATCCGTCGCGAAGCTCAACGGGCAGTTGGTCCGTCCGCACGACATCCGCCTCGGCCGCGATCCGAGCATGGCTCTCGCGCAGGAATCCGGAACGGCCGAGTCGCTCGGCGTCACACGCGCAACAGTCGAGCGCGTCGTGTACCTCGGCTTCGAGGTTCGAGTGGACCTGCGCAACGAGGCAACCGGCGAGCTCTTCTCGGCTCAGGTCACGCGCGGTGACAGTGCAGCGCTGCACCTCGAGGCGGGGGAGACGGTGTACGCGCGTGCTACCCGGGTGCCGGATCTGCCGGAGACCCCGGTGTCGACGCCGGTGCAGGAGCCGGTCACGGTGAGCGTGGTCGGCCAGGTATGACCCGCTCGCCCTGTTCGACCTGTTGTACCCCCACTCCTGTTTGAGCGAACGGCACTTTCGGCCTCCTGATGGCGCCGAAAGTGCCGTTCGCTCAGAGTTGGGGGCCGGGCAACAGCGAGACGAGTTCAGCCCTCTCGGCAGACGAGGACCGGGCATTGGGCGTGGTGGATGAGGCTCTGACTGGTCGATCCGACTATCGACGCCATGAACGGGCTGCGGCCGTGGCTACCGACGACTACGAGTTGCGCTTCCGCCGAGTGCTCGAGCAGTGCCTTCATCGGTCCGCTGCGCTGGACACTGCGGGTGACTTCGACATCGGGGTACTTCTCCGTCCAGCCGGCGAGGCACTCGGACAGCAGTGCATGCTCATGCTGTTCGTACGGTCCCCAGTCGACGAAGCGCCTGGCTTCGGAGTACCCGCCCAGCGAGGCGTGCTCGTTCCACGTGTGGACCGCAACCAAAGGTGCGCCGAGGAACGCGGCAAATTCGAAGGCATGCGCGACGGCGAGTTCGCTGAGCTTGCTCCCGTCGACGCCGACGACGATGGGCCTGGTGTCGGCCATCGCGTGATCACCCGTACCGCGGAATACGGCCACGGGACAGTGCGCGCGGTTGACCACCCGAATGGTGTCGGATCCGAGAAACACGGACTGCATTTCGCTGGTGCCGGCCTGACCCAGTGCAACGATGCGAGCCGACTTCGAGAGTTCGACGAGTGTGGTTGCGGGAGTACCGGTCACGAGGCCACGTTCGACGGTGACGTCGGTGTGATCATCGCGGATGGCGTCCTCGGCCTCGTCGAGCAGTTTTGCACCCTCGACGCGAAGGTGGTGGTCGAACATCTCTTCGTCGGTGACGTTTGTACCGCCACCGGACTCGGGTTGTCCTGGCAGCACGTGGGTCAGGCGAAGTGGTTCGTCGAATCTCTTTGCAGCCGAAGCTGCCCACCTCGCGGCGTTGACCGCGCTTGCCGAGCCGTCGATACCGGCCACGATTCCGTGTCGAACAGATGCACTGGTCATGGAAGTCTCCTCGCGTCGCCTCCTTACCAGTGTGTCCCTGCTCACCCCCGGTTCGCTACAAACCGGTCAGCTCCCGTGGTGCGAGAACGTCGGTGGGCACTGCCGCGCGAGATCGACGCGGGCGCAACGACAACAGAGCGGTGATGAATCCGTTACCGGACAGTGTCAGTTCCACGTTCTTCAACACGGTTCGGCGCATCAACGCGAGCAGGGCCGCGACGCCGGTGACGGCCATCCACATAGGCAGCGGGTACAGCGTCAGGCGTTCACCAAGGCCGAAAGTGAGGGTTCGTCCGAGAAGCAGTACGGCACCGACGATTCCGGTAGCCGCGCACAGCCCTGACCACACTGCGATCCATTTGCTGTGCTTCCAGAATTGAATTGCCATGAGGACGAGAACGGCATGACGTGCGACGAAGCCGGGAAGTACGGCGGTCCAATGAACGAAGGTCCCGTCGTTCGCCGGGAAGAGGCCGGTGGCCGCGGTGCTCAATGCAACGACGACGGCAAGACCGAGAATCCACTTCTTCGCACGACCGTCCGGAATGTACTTGTGCAGCAAGGCTGCACCGAGGATGGTGAGCGCACCGAGGATCATGAAGGCCGCGTTCATCACGTCGTGCATCGGCGAACACGAATCCACGCTGCATGTCGTCACGCCCAGCGAACTGATGGAGTCGCGCGCGAAGCTGTACGGCGTCTTCCATGCTCCGGCTGTGAAGATTTCGACAAGCAGGTAGAGCACCGACAGGACCCATGCGATGCCGGCTGTGCCGAGGCGAAGATTGTGAGTGATGGTGTTCCCTCTCGCGGCGCTCTGAGGGGATTGCACCCAAAGATCTGTTTCGCAGGCGAAGGAGGTACCTTCGCGAGCTGGACAGATCCAACACTACGGTAACAATCTGATAACGGCCTGTGAAACCGGATCAGGCGGAGCGGACCAGACGGTCGGGTAGTGCATCAGCGACTTGTCGGTAACGGTCGATCATCGTTTCGATCAGTAGAGAGTGCCCACCGATCGTGTCGGCGAAACGCGCGCGCGGACATGCAGTTGCTGCGGCAGCGCTGAGTCGATCGGTCAGTAGGCCGGGAGCCAAGAACCACGGTGCGACGACAACACGTTCGGCGCCGTCCTGCTCGAGTGCGGAGATCGCCTGGGCAACTGTCGGTTCCGCGGATGTCGCGAAACAGATTCGAACGCCCGACCAGTTGGTTCCGCCGAGGAGAGTGGACGCCAATTCTGCGGTCGCGGCATTGGCGCGCGCGTCGGACGAGCCGACTGCCGCAAGAGCGACACCGACCGACGGATCGTCCGGGCGGGCACCCGCTTCGAGAATTCGCTCGCGTACTGCCTCGATCAGCCGAGCATCGCGACCCAGCACGTCTGCTTGGAACACGGTCAACTGGGGGTGGCGTGTCGCGGCAGCGGCCAAGAGTCCGGGCAGATCTACCCGGGCGTGGAAGGCATTGCCCAGCAGCATCGGAACAACAACGGCGTGAGTGTGGCCGTCGTGTGCAACTCCGTCCAGGACCTGATCGATGGACGGTGCATTGAGGTCGAGGAACGCCAGCCGGACATCGAGGTCTGGCCGGACTTCACGAAGAGCTGCCACAGCAGCCGCGATCACCCGAGCAGAACGGGGGTCACGGCTGCCGTGCGCAACAGCGATGAGCGGAACCATCGACTTAGACGCGCTCGCCCAATTCGACAGCGGAAATGACGTCGCCCACCAGGCCGGCTGCGAGAGTGTTTCCACCAGCGGGATCGATCAGCAGGAAGCTGCCGGTGTGGCGGTTGACGGCGTAGTCGTCAGCCACGATCGGCTCGGCCACCCGGATCGAGATCTTGCCGATCTCGTTGAGCTCGAGAGTGTCCGGGCCCTGATCCGTGGTGAGGTCCTGCTCGTTGAAGCGTTCCACCAAGCTGCCCACGATGGCCTGCGTCGTTCGCGTGCCGTGCTTGAGCAGCAGACGTGCACCGGGGCGCAGCGACTTCTCGGCCAGCCAGCAGACAGTGGCGTCGAATTCGCCGATCGGCTCGGGTGCGTCGGACGGCGATGCGATGGTGTCGCCGCGTGAGACGTCGACGTCGTCGGCCAGGATCAGCGTGACGCTGCGTCCGGCGTGGGCGACGTCCAGTTCGCCGTCGGCCGTGTCGATACGTGTGACGGTGGTGCGCGTACCCGAGGGCAGGATCACCACTTCGTCGCCGGGCACGACGGAACCGGCAGCGACCTGACCGGCGTAGCCGCGGTAGTCGAGGAACTCTGCGGTGCGGGGGCGGATCACGTACTGCACCGGGAAACGCAGACCGACGCGATGTGGCTCGGCGTCGACCGGAATCGACTCGAGGTGCTCGATCAGTGTGGGGCCGGTGTAGTACGGGGTCTTGTCGGAGCGGATGGCGACGTTGTCACCGTGCAGTGCCGACACCGGGATCTCGACGACGTCTTCGCTTGCCCAGCCAAGTGAGCTGGTGAGTTCGTTGAACTCGGCGGAGATCGAGGTGAAGACCTCTTCGGGGTTCTCGACGAGGTCGATCTTGTTCACGGCGAGAACGAGCTTCGGGACACCGAGCAACGCGAGAACCGCTGCGTGCCTGCGAGTCTGCGCGATGACGCCCTTGCGAGCATCGACCAGCAGGATCACGAGCTGAGCCGTCGAGGCACCGGAGACCGTGTTGCGGGTGTACTGCACGTGGCCCGGTGTATCGGCGAGCACGAAGGTGCGCTTGGGGGTCGCAAAGTAGCGGTACGCCACGTCGATGGTGATGCCCTGCTCACGCTCGGCGCGCAGTCCGTCCACCAGGAGGGAGAGGTCAGGGGTGTCGAGACCGCGGTCCACCGACGCACGGGTCACGGCGTCGATCTGGTCGGCGAGAACGGATTTCGTGTCGTACAACAGACGGCCCACGAGGGTGGACTTTCCGTCGTCGACGCTGCCGGCAGTTGCCAGTCTGAGCAGATCGCTCATCAGAAGTAGCCCTCTCGCTTGCGGTCTTCCATGGCCGCTTCGGAAACTCGGTCGTCGCCACGGGTCGCGCCGCGCTCGGTCAAACGTGATGCCGCAACCTCGGCCAGGATGGCCTCGTTGTCAGCGGCATCGGAGAGGACTGCGCCGGTGGTCGAACCGTCGCCGACGGTGCGGTAACGCACCGAAAGGGTCTGCAGCTCTTCGCCGTCAGCCGGTCCACCCCAGACGCCGGGCGTCATCCACATGCCGTCGCGCTGGTACACCGGACGCTGGTGGGCGTAGTAGATGCTGGCGAGTTCGACGTTGTCGCGGGCGATGTAACGCCAGATGTCCAGCTCGGTGAAGTTGCTGAGCGGGAAGACGCGCACCTGCTCGCCGGGGGAGTGGCGACCGTTGTACAGGTTCCACAGTTCCGGGCGCTGCTTCTTGGGGTCCCACTGACCGAAAGCGTTGCGCAGCGAGAAGATCCGCTCCTTGGCGCGGGCCCGCTCCTCGTCGCGGCGAGCGCCACCGAAGACGGCGTCGAAGCGGTTCTCGGAGATCGCGTCCAGCAACGGCACGGTCTGCAGAGGATTGCGGATACCGTCGGGACGCTCGGTGAGGCGGCCGTCCGCGATGTACTCCTCGACGCTGGCCACGTGCAGGCGCAGGTTGTACTTGGCCACCACGTGGTCGCGGAAGTCGAGGACTTCCTGCAGGTTGTGGCCGGTGTCGACATGCAGCAGGGTGAACGGCAACGGCGCAGGCCAGAATGCCTTGATCGCCAGGTGCAGCAGCACGGTGGAGTCCTTACCGCCCGAGAAGAGAATGACCGGGCGTTCGAACTCGCCGGCCACCTCTCGGAAGATGTGGATCGCTTCGGACTCGAGGGCATCGAGAGTATCGAACTGTGTGCCGTCGAGCTGAGGCCGCGAAGGTGTCAAGTCAACTGTCATGATGCGTGCAACCCGCATTCTGTCTTGGAGGCACCGGCCCAACGACCGCTACGCGGATCGCTGCCGGGGGCTGGCTTGCTGGTGCAGGGTGCGCAGCCGATGGACGGATATCCCTCGTCGACAAGGGGATTGACGAGGATGGAATTGGTATCGATGTAGTTCTGCATCTCCTCGTCCGACCAGGGAGCGATCGGGTTGATCTTCACGAGTCCGAAGGCTTCGTCGAAGGAGATCAGGGGAGCGTTGGCGCGGGTGGGCGCTTCGACGCGGCGGATGCCGGTCACCCACGCGCTGTACCCGGACAGTGTCTGCTTGAGCGGCGCGACTTTGCGTAGTGCGCAGCAGCGGTTGGGATCACGGGCGAACAGATCCTTGCCCTCGGCGACATCCTGCTCGGCGACGCTTGCCAGCGCACGAGCGTTGATGACGTTGACGCCGTACACCTGCTCGACCGCGTCACGCGTGCCGATGGTTTCGGGGAAGTGGTAGCCGGTGTCGAGGAAGAGTACGTCGACGCCCGGATGCACCTGTGCGGCAAGGTGAACCAACACCCCGTCCTGCATGTTCGACGCCACGATGTACGAGTCACCGAACGTGTCCTCGGTCCACTGCAACAGTTCCTGTGCGCTGGCTCCGTCGAGTTCTATTGCACCGCGCTCGGCGATGGACCGAAGCTCGTCGGCAGTTGCTCGCGAAATGTCCACTGTCATCGCAAATCTCCTTCGTCTGCGCGCACTGCCCATTCGGCGAACCGTTCACCTTCGTTGCGGTTCTTGACGAACTGACGTACGACGCGGTCGATGTAGTCACCCATCTCGACGCTGGTGACCTTGTGCTGGCGCAGCTTGCGTCCGAAGGCGCTGTCGAATCCGAGGCTGCCTCCCAGGTGAACCTGGAAACCCTCGACTTGATTCCCCTCACCGTCGTCGACGAGCTGGCCCTTGAAGCCGATGTCGGCGATCTGCGAGCGAGCGCAGGAGTTGGGGCAACCGTTGATGTTGATGGTGATCGGCACGTCGAGCTGGCTGTTGATGTCGGCAAGACGCTGTTCGAGTTCGGGCACGAGCACCTGCGAACGCTTGCGGGTCTCGGCGAACGAGAGCTTGCAGAACTCGATGCCGGAGCAGGCCATCAGGTTCTTGCGCCAGTGCGACGGACGGGCGGGAAGACCCAGCGCGTCGAGATCGGCGATGAGCGGCTCGAGCGTCTCGTCGGCGACGTCGAGGATGATCAGCTTCTGGTACGGAGTGAAGCGGATCCGGTCGCTGCCGGCCTTCTCGGCGGCGTCGGCGACCTGAGCCAGGATGTCTCCCGAGACGCGGCCGGCGATCGGAGCGAAACCGACTGCGTTGTGGCCGTTGCGGGTCTTCTGGATACCGACGTGATCGATCGGGCGCTTGGGCTTCTCGGGCGCGGGGCCGTCGATGAGCGGACGCTTCAGGTACTCGGTCTCGAGAACCTCGCGGAACTTCTCGATACCCCAGTCCTTGACGAGGAACTTGAGCCTGGCCTTCGCGCGCAGACGGCGGTAGCCGTAGTCACGGAAGATCGAGACGACGCCCTCCCAGACATCGGGGACCTCGTCGAGCGGAATCCAGGCGCCGACGCGCTGCGCCAGCATCGGGTTGGTGGACAGTCCGCCGCCGACCCAGAGGTCGAGGCCCGGGCCGTGCTCGGGGTGGTTCACGCCGATGAAGGCGATGTCGTTGATCTCGTGAACAACATCCTGCTGACCGGAGATAGCGGTCTTGAACTTGCGCGGCAGGTTGGAGTACTTGGGGTCGCCGATGTAGCGGCGCACGATCTCGTCGATCGCCGGGGTGGGATCGAGGACCTCGTCGAGCGATTCGCCGGCCAGGGGAGAACCGAGGACGACGCGAGGGCAGTCACCGCACGCTTCGGTGGTCTTGAGCCCGACGGCTTCGAGGCGCTTCCAGATCTCCGGGACGTTCTCGACTTCGATCCAGTGGAACTGAACGTTCTCACGGTCCGACAGGTCGGCGGTGTTCCGGCCGAATTCCTTCGAGATACCGGCGATGGTGCGCAGCTGCTCGACGTTCAGAGCGCCGGCGTCGCAACGCACGCGCATCATGAAGTACTTGGCCTCGAGCAGGTCGATGTTCTCGTCGCCGGTGAAGGTGCCGTCGTAGCCTTCTTCGCGCTGGGTGTAGAGACCCCACCAGCGGAAGCGGCCGCGAAGGTCGCCCTTGTCGATGCTGTCGAAGCCCTGCTTGGAGTAGATGTTCTCGATGCGGGCCCGAACGTTGAGCGGGTTGTCGTCCTTCTTGGCCTGCTCGTTGGCGTTGAGAGGCTCGCGGTAACCGAGGGCCCACTGACCTTCGGCGCGACGCTTGGCGGGACGCGCAGCGCGTGCAGGCCGGGCTTCGGCAGCTGCTGCCGAATCGGCGGGTGTGGCGGCGTCGGTGGTCGACGTCATCGATGAACTCCTGGATCTGGGCGGTTGATCGGCACGCGGCACGCACTATCGATGAACTGTGGCGGTGTCTGATCGGGACGCACCGGTCCGTGTCGGAAATCGAGGGGGCTGTCCTCGGTCTCGGAAAGCTCGCGGCCGGCAGGTGTGCTCACGAAAACGAACAGCTGGAGAAGCTGCGTCCCTGAAAAGGCATGTCTCTGCAGAGAGTGTTTCGGTGAAGCAGATGGAGATGAGCGGGAAAGGCTGGAAGATCAGTGAAAGATCAACAGCTACACAGGTGCAGACACGACGAGCTGCACACACGCTTGAAGTCGACATGGCGACGCGCCACAAGTCGCACTCCGAGTCCGGTCATGCGGTCCATTGTGCCACGTCAACTCGATAATTCCGACTCGGGCGCATATTTCCACGAAAAACGGGGGAAATATCGAGTTCAAGCCATACGCCGACCTGCATCGCAGGCTGAATAGGTGTGCGTTCCGGATGCTGGGACACTGGAGGTGTGAATGCCACCAGCACGACTCCCACTCGACAGAGCGAGGCGACGCCCTTCGCCTTGCCCGCGCGATCGCTCGAGGGTGTCGGGAAACGGCCGTTCGGGATCTACATCCACGTCCCGTTCTGTGCCACCAGGTGTGGGTACTGCGATTTCAACACCTACACGGCCGGTGAGCTCGGAACCTCGGCGTCGCCGCAGTCGTGGCTGGAGGGTCTGCGGCGCGAACTCGATCTCGCGGCCGAGATGACGGGCGCCCCGGCGGCGGAGACGGTGTTCGTGGGCGGTGGAACGCCGTCGCTGCTCGGTGGCGACGGATTGTCCGACGTGCTGTCGGCGGTGCGGAGCAGCTTCGGCTTGGCGTCCGGCGCCGAAGTGACCACGGAATCGAACCCCGAATCGACGTCGCCGGAGTTCTTCGGTGCTCTCCGCAGTGCGGGATTCACCCGGATTTCCCTCGGCATGCAGTCGGCCGCCCAGCACGTTCTGAAGATCCTCGACCGCACCCACACTCCCGGTCGCGCCGTCGCTGCCGCGAAAGAGGCTCGCGCAGCTGGTTTTTCGCACGTGAACTTGGATTTGATCTATGGAACGCCAGGGGAGCGCGATCAAGATCTGGACGCCTCTCTCGATGCGGTTCTCTCCGCCGATGTCGATCACGTCTCGGCCTACGCGTTGATCGTCGAGGACGGCACCGCCATGGCTCGCAAGGTCAGGCGCGGCGAGCTGCCCGCCCCGGACGACGACGTGCTGGCCTCGCGGTACGAACGAATCGATTCACGCCTGTCCGAGGCAGGCTTGCGGTGGTACGAGGTCTCCAACTGGGCAAAGGCGGAAACCGCGGACTCCGGTGACACCCGGTGTCGTCACAACCTCGGCTACTGGGACGGCGGTGACTGGTGGGGTGCCGGTCCGGGCGCGCACAGCCACGTCGGCGGAGTGCGGTGGTGGAACGTCAAGCACCCGGCGCGGTACGCGGAACAGTTGGCGCTCGGCGAACTTCCCGTCGGCGGCAGCGAAGAACTGACCGCCGAGGACGAACACATGGAGCGAGTCATGCTGACCGCACGGTTGCGTACGGGACTTCCGTTGTCGGAACTGTCTGCATCCGAACGTCTTTCGGCCGAACAGGTGGTAGTCGACGGGTTGGCCGTGATCGAGAACGATCACGTGGTTCTCACCGACCGTGGTCGCCTGCTCGCCGATGCGGTGATTCGCACGATCCTGACCTGACGCGCAACCATCCTTCGCCGCGTAATGTGGCCGTGGTGGCCATCATTCATCGTGCGCAGCTGAATCCGTCCAAGAACGACCTGCTCCGAGCGTGGGTGCCCAAGCAGCCGTGGCTCGGGTCGGTCGACTGTTCGACGCTCGAACGCGTCGACGCCTATCGTTTCGACGACCCGGACGGTGAGGTCGGAATCGAGACGCACCTGATGCGCTCTGCCGACGGTCGAATTCTTCAGGTCCCGCTCACTTATCGTGGTGCTCCGCTGGACGGGGCGGAGACCGCGCTGATCGCGACCATGGATCATTCGGTACTCGGCGAACGGTGGGTGTACGACGCATGCTGTGATCCGGTCTACGTCAGCGCGGTGGCGACCGCGATTCTGACGGGTGGGGCCGGAGTCGAACTGGTCTTCGCGGACACCGCCGATCACATCCCCGTGACGGCTCACGTAGTAGGCAGCGGTACGGCCGGCGCTTCCGTACCGGCAGTGGAATCCGTGACCTGCTCGACAGTCGGCACCGACACGATCATCCGCGCGGGAAGCCTGGAACTGACTGTGGCGAGAGTGATCGACGCAGATCGAGTGTCAGGCTCGGCAACGCTCACCGGAACCTGGCCGGGGCAGACGAATCCCGCACTGCTCGCGTTCGTCGGTTGAGTCTCGGTACCCGAGTCGCGTGAGCGTCAGCGGACTCCCTCGATGACACCGGGCATCGCGTCGAAGTCGAAGACACGCGCGTGCAGCACGACGCGGTTTCGCAGGGCCGAACGAACCGCTCGGTGCAGACCGTCCTCGAGGTAGAGAGTGCCGCGCCACTGCACTGCGTGCGGGAACAGATCGCCGTAGAAGGTCGAGTCCTCCGACAGCAGGCGATCGAGTTCGAGGACCTTCGTGGTGGTCACGATCTCGTCGAGTCGAACCTGACGTGGAGGGAACTTCGACCAGTCGCGTAGAGACAGTCCGTGATCGGGATACGGTTTGCCGTCCATCACGCCTTTGAAGATCATGTGCCGCCTTGTCCATGGTTGTGCGATCGACCTTTCGCCGATCTCACTCCACAGTAAGGGCAACAGCCGTCTCTGGCGCTCGGGCGATTAGACTGCCAGTGGAAACCGATGTGTAAATGTCGGCGTTCGTTCTTTTCAGGAAACGGAGGTGGCAACGATGTCGAGTACCGACGACAGGCGTTTCGAGGTCTTACGTGCAATCGTGGCCGATTACGTCTCCACCCAGGACCCGGTGGGATCCAAGGCACTGGTCGAGCGTCACAACCTCGGAGTGTCGAGCGCCACTGTGCGCAACGACATGGCATTCCTCGAGGCCGAGGGCTACATCGCCCAACCGCACACCAGTTCCGGCCGCGTCCCCACCGACAAGGGATACCGCGAATTCGTCGATCGCATCGCCGACGTCAAGCCCATGTCCGGGCCCGAGCGTCGAGCGATCCTCGAGTTCTTGGAGTCGGGTGTCGACCTCGACGACGTTCTGCGTCGTGGTGTGCGACTGCTCGCGCAACTGACCCGTCAGGTCGCGGTTGTCCAGTACCCGTCGCTGTCCGCGTCGTCGGTTCGCCACCTCGAGGTGGTCGCTTTGACGCCGGCGCGCCTGCTTCTCGTTCTCATCACCGATTCCGGCCGCGTCGATCAGCGAATCGTCGAACTCGGAGACGTCCTCGAAGACGAAGACCTTTCCCGGTTGCGCACGCTTCTCGGCGGAGCACTGGAAGGAAAGCGCCTGGCCGCCGCGTCGATTGCCGTGGCGGAACTGGCCGACGAGTCTCCGGCCGACCTTCGCGACGCCGTGATCCGCTCGGCAACGGTTCTGGTCGAGACCCTGGTCGAGCATCCGGAAGATCGCCTCGTTCTGGGCGGAACCTCGAATCTCACGCGCAACGCCGCCGATTTCTCCGGTCTGGCCGGCTTCCCCGGTTCGCTGCGCGCAGTGCTCGAAGCACTGGAAGAGCAGGTAGTGGTCCTCAAACTGCTCGCTGCGACGCAGAACTCCGGCACGGTCACCGTTCAGATCGGTGAAGAGACGCAGGTCGAACAGATGCGCGGAACCTCCGTGATTTCGACTGGCTACGGCGCGGCCGGTACCGTTTTCGGTGGTGTCGGTGTGCTCGGACCCACTCGGATGGACTATCCGGGAACAATTGCATCGGTTGCCGCCGTTGCCAGATACATCGGCGAAGTTCTCTCCGAGCGATGACGGACGTCGACATTCGTCGGCACGCCTCCTCGCGAGGACTGAGGAAAACCTAGAAGTAAGAGAAGGACGAGAGACTCAACGTGGCACGGGATTACTACGGATTGCTCGGCGTCGACAAGAACGCGACAGACCAGGAGCTCAAGCGCGCTTACCGCAAGCTGGCACGCGAACTGCACCCGGACGTCAACCCTGACGAGGCGGCGCAGGCCAAGTTCAAGGAGATCTCGACGGCCTACGAGGTCCTGACCGACCCGGAGAAGCGTCGCATCGTCGATCTCGGCGGAGACCCGCTCGAGTCCGGTGGTGGCGGCGGTGGTGGCTTCGGCGGCGGATTCGGTGGCGGCGGCCTCGGCGACGTCTTCGAAGCATTCTTCGGCGGCGGTGGCGGCGCAGGTCGTGGGCCGCGCGGTCGCGTTCAGCCCGGAGCCGACTCGTTGCTTCGCACCAAGCTGACCCTCGCAGAATGTGCGACGGGAGTCAGCAAGCACGTGACCGTCGAGACGGCCATTCTGTGCGACAGCTGCACCGGAGCCGGAACCAACGGCGACTCCAAGCCTGTCCGCTGTGAGACCTGCAACGGTGCCGGCGAAGTTCAATCCATCCAGCGCTCGTTCCTCGGTCAGGTCATGACCTCGCGTCCCTGCCCGACGTGCCGCGGTGCCGGTGAGACCATCCCGGATCCCTGCCACAAGTGTGGCGGCGACGGCCGAGTTCGGGCCAAGCGTGACATCACCGTGAAGGTTCCCGCGGGCGTCGCCGGTGGCATGCGTATCCGTTTGACCGCGCAGGGTGAAGTGGGCCCGGGCGGCGGACACCCCGGCGACCTCTACGTCGAGATCGTCGAGCAGCAGCACGACGTCTTCGTTCGAGACGGTGAAGACCTGCACTGCACGATCCGCGTTCCGATGGTCGACGCAGCGCTCGGTACGACTGTCACCGTCGACACCATCATCGACGGCCCCAAGGAAATCACCATCGAGCCAGGCACCCAGCCCGGACACGTTGCTGTTCTTCGCGGTCATGGCATGCCGAAACTGCGGTCGGGAGTGCGCGGCGACGTGCACGCTCACCTCGAGGTGGTCATCCCGAGCCGTCTCGATCACAAGCAGTCCAAGCTGCTCAAGGAATTCAAGCTGCTCCGCGATCGTGACGAGGCCGAGGTTGTCTCGACGGCCTCGCAGAACAGCGGTGGATTGTTCTCGCGTCTTCGCGAAGCATTCAGCGGCCGCTGACGGTGGCCGCAACGGTCTTCTTTCTCGACCCGGTTCCCGGCGTCGGTGAAATCGCAGTTCTGGACGGACAGGAGGGTCGCCACGCGGCCACTGTCCGCCGGATCGGCGTCGGCGAGCGATTGGTGTTGGCCGACGGCCGTGGCCGGGTGGCCGACGCCGAGGTGACGAGCGTCGGCAAGGACCGCCTGGAACTGTTGGTCAGTGACGTTCAGGTTCTCGAGCAGCCCAAGCCGTTGGTGACCCTCGTTCAGGCACTTCCCAAGGCCGAGCGTTCCGAGTTGGCCGTCGAACTGGCGACCGAGGCGGGGATCGACGCGGTGATCCCGTGGCAGTCCTTGCGTTGTGTCGCCAAGTGGGAGGGCCCCAAGCTCGCCAAGGGCGTCGCACGCTGGCGAAGTGCGGCAGTGTCTGCGGCAAAGCAGTCCAGACGCGCGTTCGTCCCGGAAATTGCGGAACTGCACAAGACGCCGGCGGTGATCGCGTTGGTTCGTGACGCCGTTGCCCGTGGCGCTGTGGTTGCGGTGCTTCACGAATCGGCGACGACGCCGTTGGCCGGTTTGCCGCTGGCGAGCGCGGACGAGGTATTTCTGGTTGTCGGTCCCGAAGGTGGGCTCGACGATTCGGAGATCAGCGCGTTGTCGGAGGCCGGGGCCACTCCGGTGCTTCTCGGCCCGACGGTCCTGCGCACGTCGACCGCCGGGGCTGTTGCTCTGGGCGCGATCGGAGTGCTGACCGATCGCTGGGGACCACGGCCACTGCACTGATCTTGTTGTGATCCCGAGCTGAATCGGATCCGGCGCTCAGCGAAGTGTCAGATTTGCGCACTATCGTAAGGACGTCGGGGGTCGCCTTCGGCGTGAGTTGGTTCGGGGATTTCAGGAGGCCAGATGTTGTCACGTGCGCATATGCGAATCGTTGGAGCGGTGTGTGCCGCGGCGGCGTTGATGCTCGTCGCGGGGTGCACGGTCTCCACCGGAGACAACACGGGTTCCTCCAGCAGCGCCGTCACCACTACCCCGACCAGCGAGGCGCTCGTCACCGTCACACCGGCGGACGGCGGAACTCCGGTGAGTCCACTCGACCCCATCGAGGTCCAGGTCGCGAAGGGAACACTGACGACCGTCGCGCTGACCAATCCCGAGGGTAAGGAAGTCGCCGGTATCACCACGCCGGACAAGACGTCCTGGAAACCGAGCGAACCACTCGGATACGGCAAGACTTACAAGCTGGTCGTCGACGTCGTCGACGCGAATGGTGTTGCCACGACCAAGAACACGACGCTGACCACCGTCGCGCCGAGTAACCAGACCCGGGCGTACATCAACACCACCGGTGGCGCCTCGATATCGGACGGTGGCACGTACGGTGTCGGCACCGTCGTCGCCGTTCATTTCGACGAGTTGATCGGTGACAAGGCCGCGGCCGAGAAGTCTCTGCTGGTCACAACCAATCCGCCCGTACAGGGATCGTGGTACTGGGTCGACGGTCAGAACGTTCACTGGCGACCGCAGAACTACTACGCACCAGGCACGACGGTCTCGGTGAACGCGAACATCTACGGCAAGCAGCTCGGCAACGGACTGTACGGCCAGCAGGACGACACCGTGTCCTTCAAGATCGGCGACTCCCACGTCTCGGTCGCCGACGACAACACCAAGATGGTGACCGTCTACGAAAACGGTCAGGTGATCAAGGAAATGCCGACCTCGATGGGAATGGGCGGCACCGAGACGATCGGCGGCACGACGCTCTCGTTCTGGACCCAGCCCGGCACGTACACCGTGATGGACAAGGCAAATCCCGTCATCATGGATTCGTCGACCTACGGTCTGCCGATCAACTCGCGCCTGGGCTACAAGGAATCCATCAACTGGGCCACCCGCATCAGCACGGACGGTATCTATCTTCACGAGTTGGAGAGCACCGTCTGGGCGCAGGGAAACACCGACACCTCGCACGGTTGCCTCAATCTCAGTGCGGCCAATGCCAAATGGTTCTTCGATTTCTCGCAGCCGGGAGATGTCGTCGAGATCAAGAACACCGGCGGCGCTCCGCTGGAGGTGTGGCAGAACGGCGACTGGACCCTTTCCTGGGCAGACTGGGCCGCAGGCAGCGCCCTCGCCTGAGATAGATTTCCTCGGTGCCTCGATTCAAGATTCCGTACGGCCGACACGAGCAGCAGTTCGGGCATCTCTACGTTCCCGACGGAGTCGTTGACGGCCCGATCCCGGTCGTCATGCAGATCCACGGCGGCTTCTGGAGCGGGCAGTACGGATTGACTCTGGGCACCGCATTTGCTGTCGAACTCGCGCGGCACGGCGTCGCGGTGTGGAACATCGAATACCGCCGTCTCGGGGCGGGCGGTGGTTGGCCGGAGATGTCCGCCGACGTGAAAACGGCATACGACGAAATCCCCGGACTGGTTGCCGCGAAGTCCTCGGCCGAATTGGATCTGAATCAGATTCGCTTGCTCGGGCATTCGGCCGGAGGACATCTTGCAGTGTGGCTGGCGGGGGAGAAGGACACGTTCACCCGGCCTGAACGGGTCATCGCCCAGGCGGCCGCACTCGATCTGGCGTCGGCAGGCGAGCGTGGACGACGGATCAGCTTCATCGAGGATCTGTTCGGCGTTCCGTTCGACGCGGACCCGGATCTGTATCGCAGTGCGTCGCCGCAGCATCGATTGCCGATCGGCGTCCCCGTTGTGTGCGTTACGGGTGCGGAGGACCTGCAGGTGCCGGCCAAGGTGAGCTCCCGGTACGCGAAAGCCGCGGAAGCGGCTGGTGATCCCGTGTCACTGCGTGTGATCGAGGGCGAAGGACACGACGCATTTCTCTCACCCTCAACCGAGTCGTGGCGGGTCTCCCGCGAGTTGGTTCTCGCCGAAGACCCGCTCGCTCCGAGCACGTCAGACTGACGCGGGGTCCACTTCCACAGGGGCCTTCTTGCCCGGCAGGATGAACGCCACGACAACTGCCCCCACGAACAGTGCAAGACCGCCCGCCCAACTGGCCGCCGAAATCGCGTCGGCGTAGGCACTGCCTGCGGCGTCGAGCAACGGCCCTGCCTGAGCTGCAGCCAACGGGTTGCCTGCCATCTCTTCGGCGACCAACGAAGCGCCGCCGACGGATTCGCCCGACACCTCCATCGCGTACGCGGCCTGTTGCGCAAGTTCGCCCGTCAACTGCGGAACCTGCATTCCATCGATGAATCCGGCAATCGAATCCTTGTAGCTCGCAGCGAGGATCGAGCCGAGGATCGCGATACCCAGCGAGCCGCCGAGTTCGATGGCGGTGTCGTTGAGGCCACCCGCAGCACCGAGATCGTCCTCGGAGAAGTTGTCCATGATGGCGTCGGTGGCCGGCGGTTCGCTGAGACCGATGCCCAGGCCGAGCAGGATCAGTGGGACTGCGAACATCCAGTAGCCCGAATCGCCGTCGACCTGCGTGAGAATCAGAACGCCGATCGCGGCGACCACCATGCCGCCGACGATGGATGCCCGGACGCCGATCAGCGGAGTGATCCGCCCACTGACAACGGCGCCGATCGAAACGGCAATTGCCAAGGGCAGCAGACGAACACCGGTTTCGAGTGCGCCGTAGCCGAGGATGAACTGGAATTGCTGTGAGATGAAGTAGATGGCGCCGAAGGCGGCCAGGAACAGCAGAAGTACGGCGAGCGTCGCGCCGCCGACCATTCGCTGGCCGAGTTTACGGACGTCGAGTAGTGGCTGCGGGTGACGCAGTTCCCAGACGACGAACGAGACGAGGCCGATCGCAGCGAGTACGGCGGCACCGATTGGTCCGCCGGTCCACCCGAAGTGGAATCCGTTGATGATCGAGTACACGAGCGAGCCGATGGTGACCACCGAGAGTGCGCCGCCGATCCAGTCGATCCGGCCCAGGTGCTCGGCCTTGCTCGGCGGCACCAGAATTACGGCGGCGACGGCAGCGACTGCGGCGATCGGGACGTTGATCAGGAAAGTGATGCTCCAGGAATGACTGTCGAGAATCCATCCGGCCAACAGCGGACCGAGTGCAATCGCGAGACCCGATGTCGCCGCCCACGCCGCGATGGCGCGTGATCGCTCCGCTTTGGGAAAGGTAGCGACCAGAAGCGAAAGCGTCGCGGGCATGATGATCGCGGCGCCGACGCCCATGATCATTCGTGCCGCGATGACGGCGTTGGTGGTGTCCGCGATGCTGCCGAAGACGGCGCCGCCGGCGAACACGGCGAGTCCGGCGAGAAGTGCGCCGCGGCGACTGTACTTGTCACCGATCACGCCGAACAGCAGCATCAATGCGGCGTAGGGAACGGTGTAGCCGTCGATGACCCATTGAAGTTGCGTGCTGGTGAGGCCGAGGTCTCTGGTCATGTCCGGCGCCGCGACGATCAGCGCGGTATTCGCCATCACGACGATCAGCAGACTCAGGCACAACACCCCGAGCGCGGCCCACCGCCGTGAGTACGGCTGGTCCATCTCCGAGACAGGTTTGCTCATGAGTGTCGTCATGACGCGACTCCGTTCCTGATGATCGAAGACACTCCTCGATCTATTTGCACACTGATGTGTAAGTTAATAACTTGCACACCGATGTGCAACTATGATTGACCTAGATCACAGTTGGGCAGTCGAAAGAGGTGGAACGCGCATTGACGCATTCGGGCACAGTCGTTTCGGGAACTGCCGAATCGGGCGGACGGCAGCGTCGTAGTCAGGCCGCGGCCAATCGCAATCGCATCATCGAGGCGGCGATCACGGCGTTCGCTGCTGATCCGGATGCGAGCATGGACGACGTCGCAAAGGCCGCCGGTGTGGTCAGGCGAACCGTGTACGCGCATTTCGACAGCCGAGAGGCGCTGATCAACGGCATCGTGGACGAGGCGTCGACCGATCTCGTAGCTGCGCTGAGCCAAGCCGGCGAGCCGCCCGAGCGCCCGGATCTGGCGACTGCCGTACTGGCATTGCTGTCATGGCCGGTCGGTGATCGCTTCCGGATGCTGCTCAGCTTTGCTCGCAAAGAGTTGGGGGAGCAGCGGATTCTCGATCTGATGGAGCCCGCGCGCGCCGTGAGTATCAGCGTCGTCGAGCGCGGTCAGCGTGACGGAACCTTCTCGAAATACCTGCCGGCCGAGACTCTGGTAGCGATGACCGAGGCGATCACGATCACTTTGTTCGATCAGGCCAACAGTGGGCTCATCACGGACTCGGGCGAATCCTTTGCCGCCGTGTGCCTGGTCATCGCGGGTATCAGTCCGGACAGAAGCTCCGAGATCGTCACCGAAGCGTCGGAATGGATCCGCGAATCGCTGCCACCCGGTCGCCGCGAGGATTAGGCCGGGACGATTAACAAGTGGGCCGTGTCCGACTCTGGCGCTAGACTTCGAAGTATCGAGGCTCACGAGTCGAGTGGGCTGATCGGACCAGAAAGCAGGCCATATTCACCACGTGAGTGAACACAGTGAACTCGACGGGAACCGTGTAACCACCATCACCGAGCGCGCTCTGCCCGCAGAGCGCACCGTCCGTTCGAGTATGGATCTGGCGCCGGAGACCGTGCGTCAAATCCTGGGGGCGACGGACGAGAATCTCACCGCGATCGAACGTGAGCTTCGTGCCGACATTCATGTACGTGGCGGAACCATCTCCTTGTCGGGGACGGCTGCAGACGTGGCGCTGGCAGAACGTGTGTTCAGTGAATTGGCGTCGCTGGCCGGTCGAGGGCAGCCCATTGCCCCGGACGCTGTTCGACGAACCATCGGCATGCTCACCAACGAGGTCGGCGAGTCTCCGGCCGAGGTGCTCTCCCTCGACATTCTTTCGCGTCGGGGCAAGACGATTCGGCCGAAGACCCTCAACCAGAAACGCTACGTCGACGCCATCGACGAGAACACCATCGTGTTCGGAGTCGGCCCGGCCGGTACCGGCAAGACCTACCTCGCCATGGCCAAGGCCGTTCAGGCGTTGCAGGCCAAGCAGGTCTCTCGGATCATCTTGACCAGGCCGGCAGTCGAGGCCGGGGAGCGACTGGGCTTTCTGCCCGGCACGCTGCACGAGAAGATCGATCCGTATCTCCGCCCGCTGCACGACGCATTGCACGACATGATGGATCCCGAGGCGATTCCGAAGTTGATGCAGGCCGGAGTCATCGAGGTCGCTCCGCTCGCCTACATGCGTGGCCGGACGCTCAACGACGCCTTCATCATCTTGGACGAAGCGCAGAACACCACGGCCGAGCAGATGAAGATGTTCCTGACCCGCCTCGGGTTCGGTTCCAAGATCGTGGTCACCGGAGACGTGACCCAGGTCGATCTGCCGGGCGGGGCCCGTTCGGGTCTGCGCGCGGCATCCGAAATCCTCACCGGGATCGACGATATTCATTTCGCCACTCTCGACAGCAGCGACGTCGTACGTCATCGGCTGGTCTCTCACATCGTCGACGCTTACGAGCGTCACGAATCGGATCGGTCCGGCGAGTTGGCGGTCGGAAACCGGGCGCAGCGCCGCGCTGCACATGCTCATTCACCGCGACGGTAGGCTGAGCGACGCATCAACCCCTACTTTTCCCAGGAAAGAGCGTCGCACATGAGCATCGAGGTCTCGAACGAATCGGGCATGGACATCTCCGAACCGGAGTTGATCAGCGTTGCCCGTTTCGTGATCGCTCGGATGGATGTCCATCCGGCGGCCGAGCTGTCGATGGTTCTCGTCGACTCCGCGACGATGGCGGATCTGCACGTTCGCTGGATGGACCTGCCGGGTCCGACCGACGTCATGTCGTTCCCGATGGACGAACTCGAGCCGGGTGGCCGTCCCGATTCCCCCGAGCCGGGGCCGTCGATGCTCGGCGACATCGTGCTGTGTCCGTCTTTTGCCGCGGATCAGGCTGACAAGGCCGGGCATTCACTGGCTCACGAACTTGCCCTCCTGACCGTCCACGGTGTGTTGCACCTTCTCGGCTACGACCATGCGGAGCCGGAAGAGGAGAAGGAGATGTTCGGCTTGCAGAACAGCCTCCTCGAAGAGTGGTACGAAGACCTTCGCCGTATCGACCGCGAAGCAGCACTGGCCGAACGCGATCAGAAGCTGCTCGGTAAGACCGGTTTCGTCGACGGAGTGGACCGATAACAGTTATCCGGGGGTTCTGTAGTGAGTAGCGCCATAGCGCTCTTTGTTCTGGCGATTGCTCTTGTCCCGGTCGGTGGTGTCTTCGCGGCCGTCGACTCGGCGCTCAACACCATTTCGTCGGCGCGGATCGACGAAATGGCAAAGGAAGAGCGAGCCGGCGCCGCGCGAGTGCAACGCATCCTGACCGATCGTCCGCGATACGTGAATCTGATGGTCCTGCTTCGCATTTTGTGCGAGATCACGGCCACCGTCGTACTCGTGGGCGGCCTGATCGACGTCCTCTCGCTGGGCTGGGCACTGACCGTCACCGCGGTGATCATGGTTCTCGTCTCGTACGTGGTCATCGGCGTCGGACCGAGAACGCTTGGGCGCCAACATGCGTACTCCATCGCGATGGCCGCGTCGCTGCCACTGCTGTGGATCGGGGTTCTGCTCGGGCCGATCAGTCGCGTCCTGATCCTCGTGGGTAACGCATTGACCCCGGGTAAGGGCTTCCGCAACGGCCCGTTCGCGTCGGAAATCGAGTTGCGTGAACTCGTGGACATGGCGCAGGAACGCGGCGTCGTGGCCGACGAAGAACGCCGAATGATCCAGTCCGTCTTCGAACTCGGAGACACGTCGGCGCGCGAGGTGATGGTGCCCCGCACCGACATGGTGTGGATCGAGAACGACAAGAATGCCGGGCAGGCAACGTCGTTGGCCGTCCGCAGTGGTCACTCGCGCCTGCCGGTCATCGGGGAGAACGTCGACGACGTGCTCGGTGTCGTCTACCTCAAGGATCTGGTCAAGCAGACCTACCACCTGCCCGACGGCGGCCGGAACGTCAACGTCTGCGACGTCATGCGGCCCGCCGTCTTCGTTCCCGACTCGAAGCCGCTCGACAGCTTGCTGGCCGAGATGCAGCGCGACCGCAACCACATGGCGATACTCGTCGACGAGTACGGCGGAATCGCCGGGCTCGTCACGATCGAGGACGTCATCGAAGAGATCGTCGGTGAGATCGCCGACGAGTACGACGAGGACGAGACGCCGCCCATCGAGGATCTCGGTGACGGAATGTTCCGCGTATCCGCGAGACTTCCCATCGAAGACCTCGGTGAATTGTTCGATCTCGAACTCGAACTCGACGAGGTGGAGACCGTCGGCGGGCTGATCGGATACGTACTCGGCCGAGTGCCACTTCCCGGTTCCGAAGTGGAGTACGACGGTTTGATCCTGCGCGGCGAGGGAACCAATACGGGCCGAGGCCGGGTACGCATCAGCACGGTGTTCGTGCAGCGCATCCCGCCGTCCGAAGACGAAGAGACAGAAGACACCGATGACTGAGCGAGAGTTCAGCGAGGAGCAGTTATGAGCAAGAACGAATTCCGGTCAGGCTTCGTGTGTTTCGTGGGTCGACCCAATACGGGCAAGTCCACGCTGACCAACGCGTTGGTCGGCAGCAAGATCGCGATCACGTCCTCGCGCCCGCAGACGACGCGCCACACGATTCGCGGCATCGTTCACCGCGAGCATGCGCAGCTGATCCTGGTCGACACCCCTGGACTGCACAAGCCCCGCACTTTGCTCGGGCAGCGCCTCAATGACTTGGTTCGCGACACGTACTCCGAGGTCGACGTCATCTGCCTGTGCATCCCGGCTGACGAGGCCATCGGGCCCGGAGACCGCTGGATCGTGCAGCAGGTCCGTCAGATGGCGCCCAAGACCAAGCTTGTCGGCATCGTGACCAAGATCGACAAGGTCAGCCGCGACGCCGTCGGAAAGCAGTTGCTCGCGCTGTCCACCCTGCTCGGCCCCGAATCCGAGGTCGTTCCGGTGTCCGCGAAGTCGGGTGAACAGGTCGAGATCCTGGTCGACGTCCTCGCCGGTCTGATGGACGAGGGCCCGGCCTTCTACCCGGACGGCGAATTGACGGACGAGCCCGAAGAGGTGCTCATGGCCGAACTGATCCGTGAGGCTGCGCTCGAGGGGCTCGGCGAAGAATTGCCGCACTCTCTGGCTGTGGTGATCGAGGAGGTCATCCCGCGTGAGGGTCGCACCGAGAAGCAGGGCGAGATGCTCGACGTGCATGCGTTGCTCTACGTCGAGCGGCCCAGTCAGAAGGGCATCGTCATCGGTAAGGGCGGGGCGCGTCTGCGGGAAGTCGGTACCAGTGCGCGCCTGCAGATCGAGAAGCTGCTCGGTGTGCGGATCTTCCTGGAGCTGCACGTCAAGGTCGCCAAGGACTGGCAGCGCGACCCGAAGCAGCTCGGCCGGCTGGGCTTCTAGGGCCGGAGGACCCTGAGGATCGCCGCGCCGATGTCCTGCTCGTCGACACCGGTGGCCAGGCGTCGGAGTTGGAGCCCGGTGATGACGGCGACGAGCGTCGATGCAATCGACTCCGGATCAGGTACACCGAGTGCCGTCAGAATCGTGACGGTCAAATCGTCGTAGGCGGCGAAGCATTCGACGGCGACTCCGTGGAGTTCGTGGTCGCGCCCGGCGGCGATGTACATCTCGAACGGCGCGATCCGCTCGGCCGAGAACGAAAGATCTCGCGTCACCTTTTCGGCTATTGCCGCGGCGTCCTCGACGCTCAGACCTTTGTCGCGGTACTCCTCGGCCAAGGCGCGCAGGCGCGTCGTCTCGTCTGTCACGAAACGAGACAGAGCAGCGCGGAGCATGTCCGACTGGCTGGCGAAGTGATACGTGATCGATCCGAGTGAGACGCCGGCCTGCGCGGCGATGCGCCGGTTGCTCACACCCGGGATGCCGTCGGTACCGACGACGTGCAGAACGGCGTCGAGTATTCGCGCGCGGACGTCCCGGTTACTCATCGAGTCACCACCACGGCTCGGGGCGGACCTGATCCCAACGCAGGACCGATTCCAATTGTGAAGCGAGGGAGACCAACAGAGGTTCGGTGTTCTCGTTGCCCATCAACTGCGCACCGATGGGAAGGCCGGTGTTGCTGAATCCGGCCGGTACGTTGACCGAGGGCCAGCCGAGGACGTTCCACGGCCACGCGTAGGGGCAGGCGCCGGTCATGACCTTGTCGGTGTCCCAGCCACCGATGCCGTCGATCGCGGTCGCCATGATCGGTGGAGTTGCCGTCGTGGGTGCCAGGACGACGTCGTAGGTGTCGAAGATCGCTCCGATCCGCTTTCGCATCCGCGGCTCGGCTGCGCGGGCCGCGCGCAGAGGTGCGCCGCGAAGTAGCTTGCCGTTCTGTGCATTTCCGCGTGTTCTGGCATCGACGAGTGTCGGGTCGGGAACGCGTCCGAGCCAGTCGTGGACCCCGACGAGCGAGCGGGGCAGAAAGTTCAGGCCGAAGATCAGGCCGTATGCGGGATCGTCGACGACGACGTGGTGTCCGAGCTCCCGCAGCGTGTCGGCGATCGAATGCACGGCCAGGCGCACTTCCGGGTCCAGCTTCACGGGAGTGGCGGTGAACGGATTGCGAAGGGAAAGCGCGATTTTCAGTTTTCCGGGGTCGCGTCCCACCGCGTCGCTGACGGTGACCGGTGTCGGCTTGTGGAGGTCGCCGTCATGGTTGCCGGCAGCGACGTCGAGCAGCAGTGCCGCGTCGGCGACGGTGCGAGCGAGCGGTCCGTTGACCGTCAGGCCGTAGAACGCTTCGGCGTCGGGCCAGGTTGAGATGCGCCCGCGCTGCGGTTTGATTCCGACGAGGTTGGTCCAGGCCGCAGGGATTCGGATGGAACCGGCACCGTCGGAACCGATTCCGGCGCTGACCAATCCGGCGGCGACGGCCGCGGCGGTGCCGCCCGACGATCCGCCTGGAGTGTGGTGACGCGACCACGGATTGCGCGTGTAACCGAAGGCTGAACCGCTCGTGAGCGGCCACTGGCCCAATTCCGGACTGTTGGTCTTGCCCACGATCACTGCGCCGGCGTCGCGGAGGCGTCGAATCATCTCCGAGTCCTCGGTCTTGGCCGGGAAATCGCCAGGGCAACCGAAGGCCGTGGGTTCGCCGGTGATGTCGACGTCGTCCTTCACTGCGATCGGCACACCGAGCAGCGGCAGACGCTCGCCGCGTGCGAGACGTCTGTCGGCCTCGGCAGCTTCCTCGAGTGCCTTCTCGCGCCGCACGATCTTGAACGCATTGAGGTGAGGCTGAGTGGCCTCGATCCGGCTCAGCGTTGCCTCGGTGGCCGCGACGGACGAGGTAGCGCCCGAGGCCAGACTCGCAACCTGGTCGACAAGACCGGGGGCGAGATCGTGGTCGGTTCGAGAAGTCATCAGGTTCCCTTCGCAAAACTGTTCGTTCGAACGAACAGTAACTTGTTTCAGTATTAGTGAACTTCGGTTTCGCGTCAAGATCGCGTCAAGACGCCAGGTCAGTGCGTAAGCGGATCGTCAGAGACGCGGAATCGGCCTTTCCGGAGGTCGAAGCTGAGAGAGCGCATCCGGTCGAGGGCGACCGCGCGTCATGGCTGCGATGCACAGCAGCACGGCAAAAGATTTCGAAGAGGGAAGCTCATGGCCGATCTGGCCTACGTTGCTCTGATTCTCGGCGGTTTTCTCGTGTGCGCGCTGGTACTGCGCGCCCTACAGGCGAGCGCTCCCAAATGACGGTTGCCGGTGTGGTCAGCGTGGTTCTGATCGCCGTCGCCGCGGCATTGGTCATTTACCTGCTCGTTGCACTCGTAGATCCTGAGAGGTTCTGATGTCGCCCGCTCTTGCAGCCGGCCTGCAGATCGCTTTTGTCCTCGTCGTTCTGGCAATCGCCTACGTCCCGGTGGGCGACTACATGGCGCGTGTTTACTCGTCGACGCGAGATCTTCGGGTCGAGAGTGTGATCTACCGCGTCGGTCGGATCGACTCCAGGGCCGAGCAGACGTGGTACGGCTACGCCGCAAGCGTTCTCGGATTCTCACTGGCCAGCGCATTGTTCCTGTACTTCCTGCAACGGATTCAGGGAGTACTGCCGCTGAGTGACGGTCTGTCCGGGGTCAGTCCCGCCGTAGCGTTCAACACCGCGATTTCGTTTGTGGCGAACACCAACTGGCAGTCGTACACGCCGGAAACGACGATGAGCAACTTCGTTCAGCCCGTCGGTCTGGCGGTGCAGAACTTCGTCTCGGCAGCGGTCGGCATGGCGGTGGCCATCGCATTGGTTCGCGGCTTCATTCGGGTGGCCAGGGGCGGCGAGATCGGCAACTTCTGGGTCGATCTGACGCGTGGTTCTCTGCGCATCCTCCTCCCGTTCTCCTTCGTGATCGCCCTGATCCTGTTGAGCCAGGGTGTGATCCAGTCGTTCCACAGCGGTTTCGCCTCCACCGGCCTCGACGGCAATGCGGTGACCAATGCACTGGCCCCCGTCGCGTCCCAGGAAGCGATCAAGGAACTCGGCACCAACGGTGGCGGGATCTTGGCTGCCAACTCGGCGCACCCGTTCGAGAACCCCACCCCGTTGAGCAATGTCGTCGAGATTCTGGCGATCCTGTTGATTCCGGTCTGCCTCACCCGAACGTTCGGAACTCTCGTCGGGGATCGTAGGCAAGGCCTCACCCTGCTGGCAGTGATGGGAATCCTGTGGAGCGGGCTGCTCGCAGTCACGCTCGCTGCCGAATCCGGCGCACGCGGTGTTGCCGCCACAGCAGCTGGTTCGATGATGGAGGGCAAGGAAGTTCGCTTCGGAATCCCCGGATCGGCGTTGTTCGCGGTGGCGACCACGGGAACGTCGACGGGCGCGGTGAACTCGGCCCACGACAGCATGTCACCCCTCGGCGGCGGCGCGGTCCTGCTCAACATGTTGCTCGGCGAAATTGCGCCAGGTGGAGTCGGAACCGGCCTCTACGGGATTCTTGTGCTGGCATTGATCGCAGTGTTCGTCGGCGGACTGCTGGTCGGTCGCACGCCCGAATATCTCGGCAAGAAGTTGGGTCGACGCGAGATCACCCTTGCGGCGCTGTCGATTCTGGTCATGCCCGCGCTGGTCTTGATCGGTACCGCCATCACCGTCATCCTCGGTTCGACCACCGGTTATCAAGGCAATGGGGGAGATCCGGGCACGCCGGGATCGATCCACGGGTTCAGTGAGGTGCTTTACGCCTTCGCCTCCGCCTCCAACAACAACGGCAGCGCCTTCGGCGGTCTGACGGTCACCAGCGACTGGTTCCAGTCGTCTCTCGGAATCTGCATGCTTCTCGGCCGATTCCTGCCGATCATCTTCGTTCTCGCTTTGGCCGGTGCTCTTGCCTCGCAGAAGAAGGTGGCGCCGACGGCCGGCACCCTCCCGACGTCCGGACCGATGTTCACCGGTTTGTTGACCGGCACCGTCGTTCTTGTTGCTGCACTTACATTCTTCCCGGCCCTCGCGCTGGGCCCGCTAGCGGAGGCTCTTCAATGACCGTGCGTATCAGTGAGAAACCCGTGGTAGCGCAAGACGCCGCCGACAAGGCTGATCCAGGGCAGTCCCGTCAAGTACACGCAGGCGTTTTCAACCCGCGGCAGATGATCACCGCGTTGCCGGGGGCCGTGCGCAAACTCGACCCACGCCATCTCGCCCGCAACCCGGTCATGTTCGTGGTGTTCGTCGGTTCCGTCATCACCACTGTCATGGCGATCGCCGATCCCTCGGTGTTCTCCTGGGTGATCACCCTGTGGCTCTGGTTCACGGTGATCTTCGCGAACCTCGCCGAATCCGTGGCCGAAGGGCGCGGCAAGGCGCAGGCGGCGAGCCTGCGAAAGGTGAAGCAGGACACCACAGCACATCGGATCACGATGAGCGGTGCGATCGAATCGGTTTCCGGCACCGAACTGGTGGTCGGCGATCGGGTGATAGTGGTTGCCGGCGAGGTCATCCCCGGCGACGGCGACGTGGTCGAAGGTATTGCCTCCGTAGACGAATCGGCGATCACCGGTGAATCCGCGCCGGTGGTCCGTGAATCCGGTGGTGACCGGTGCGCCGTCACCGGTGGTACGACGGTTCTCTCGGACCGCATCGTCGTGGAAATCACCGCAGCACCGGGCAGTTCGTTCGTGGACCGGATGATCGCGCTCGTCGAGGGTGCTTCACGTCAGAAGACACCCAACGAGATTGCGCTCAACATCCTGCTCGCGTCGTTGACCGTCATCTTCCTCCTCGCCGTCGTAGCCATCGGCCCGATGGGCTTGTACGCGGGGCACGAGCAGGATCCGATCAAGCTGATCGCACTTCTCGTCTGCCTGATCCCGACGACCATCGGAGCGCTGCTCTCGGCGATCGGTATCGCGGGCATGGACCGCCTCGTCCAGCGCAACGTTCTCGCGATGTCGGGGCGCGCGGTGGAAGCTGCGGGCGACATCGACACCCTGTTGATGGACAAGACCGGAACCATCACTTTCGGTAACCGCCGGGCCACCGCACTCCATCCGGCGCCCGGTGTATCCGCCGACGATCTTGCTGCGGCAGCTCGCTTGTCGAGCCTTGCCGACGGAACTCCCGAGGGACGGAGCATCGTCGAGCTGTGCGCAGCGGAGTTCGGTCTCGCTGCCGAGCCGACGCTGGACGAGGAACGCGCCGAGTTCGTTCCGTTCACGGCACAAACCCGGATGAGCGGACTCGACCACTCCGGACGCCAAATCCGAAAGGGTGCAGCAGATGCGGTGATGAACTGGGTCGTCAGTGGCGGTGGACACGCGGAGAGCGCGGTGACCGACACCGTGAACGGCATCGCCCAAGCGGGCGGAACGCCGCTGGTAGTTGCCGTCAAGCATGGTGAGAGTACCTCGATCCTCGGCGTGATCGCGTTGTCCGACGTCGTCAAGCCGGGAATGGCTGACAGGTTCGCCGAACTCCGGGCGATGGGTATTCGCACGATCATGATCACCGGCGACAATCCGTTGACCGCGAAGGCGATTGCCGACGAGGCGGGCGTCGACGACTTCATGGCGGAGGCCACTCCGGAAGACAAACTGGCCCTGATCCGGAAGGAACAGGAAGGCGGACGTCTCGTCGCGATGACCGGTGACGGGACCAATGATGCTCCCGCCCTTGCCCAGGCGGATGTCGGGGTCGCGATGAACACGGGAACCTCGGCAGCCAAAGAGGCCGGGAACATGGTCGATCTCGATTCCGATCCCACCAAGCTGATCGAGGTGGTGGAAATCGGCAAGCAATTGCTGATCACCCGCGGCGCGTTGACCACATTCTCGTTGGCGAACGACCTGGCGAAGTATTTCGCAATCCTGCCGGCCTTGTTCAGCGGCATCTACCCGCAGCTGGACGCGTTGAACATCATGCGTCTCGCCACCCCCGAATCAGCGATCGTCTCGGCCGTGATCTTCAACGCCTTGGTGATCATCGGTTTGATTCCGTTGGCACTCAAGGGTGTTCGATACCGACCGTCGACGGCATCGCAGTTGCTCGGACGTAACCTGCTCGTCTACGGTCTCGGCGGTGTGATCACACCGTTCGTCGGTATCTGGTTGATCGATCTCGTCGTACGTTTGATTCCTGGAATTGGGTGACCTGACATGCGTTTCACTATCGGTTTTGCCAAACAGGTGTGGGCGGGTTTGCTCGTATTGCTCGCGCTCACCGTCGTTCTCGGTGTGGTCTATCCCGCCGCGGTGTGGGGTGTCAGCCGGATCAGCTCCGGATCTGCCGAAGGCTCACCGGTCACCGATGCCGCCGGTTGCGTGGTCGGCAGTGCCTGGGTGGGTGTCGATCCGCAGGTCGCCGAAGGGCAGCAGGACCCGTTCTTCCACAATCGTGTTGTCGGATCCGTTTCGGACGAGGATCCGTTTGCCACCGGTGATCCCGCTGCGGCACTGCCGTCCAACCAGGGGCCGAGCAGCGAGATTCTGGCCGGATTCGTCATCGAGCGCCGGGCAGCCATCGCGGCACGTGAGGGTGTCGACCCGGCATCGGTTCCCGTCGACGCAGTCACCGGTTCGGGCTCGGGTATCGATCCCCACATCAGTCCGGCGTACGCCGAACTGCAGGTCGCGAGGGTGGCGGCCAACAACGGCATCTCGGAAGACCAGGTGCGGGACTTGGTGGCCGAGCACACCGACGGTCGGCAACTCGGATTTCTCGGAGCCGAGCGAGTCAACGTACTGGAATTGAACCTGGCACTCGGATTGACGGCACCTACGTGTGCTGCACCGACGACTGGTGGATGATTGTCACGTGAGTTCTTCGGAGAAGGTCGGTCAATCTTTCGGTAGGGCACGCAAACGTGGTGAATTGCGTATCTACCTCGGCGCTGCGCCCGGCGTCGGAAAGACCTTCGCGATGCTCGGTGAGGCTCATCGGCGTCGAGATCGTGGCTGTGACGTGGTCGCGGCCGTCGTGGAGACACACGGCCGCGCCCGCACCGCGGCGCAGATCGGAGACCTCGAAACAGTGCCGCCCAAGCTGGTGGATTATCGCGGAACACGGATGCCGGAACTGGACGTCGAGGCCGTGTTGGCTCGGCGTCCGGCCCTTGTCCTGGTGGACGAGTTGGCACATACCAACACGCCAGGGAGCAAGAATCACAAGCGCTGGCAGGACGTACAGGAACTGCTCGAAGCCGGGATCGACGTTCTGTCCACGGTCAACGTGCAACACCTCGAAAGCCTCAACGACGTTGTCGCGCACATCACCGGCGTGGTTCAGCAGGAGACGGTTCCGGACGCGGTAGTGCGTAGTGCGGCGCAGGTCGAGCTGGTCGACATCACCCCGGAGGCGCTGCGCCGCAGACTTTCTCACGGAAACGTGTATTCACCAGAACGGGTCGATGCGGCCTTGGGCAATTACTTCAGACGCGGAAACCTCACGGCGCTACGCGAACTGGCTCTGCTGTGGGTGGCCGATCAGGTGGACGCCGCACTGGCGAAATACCGGGCCGAGAACAAGATCACCGATACCTGGGAAGCGCGCGAGCGTGTCGTCGTTGCCGTGACCGGGGGACCGGAGTCGGAAACCCTGGTACGACGCGCATCTCGAATCGCGTCGAAGTCGAGCGCCGAGCTGATGGTGGTCCACGTCGTACGCGGTGACGGACTCACCGGCGTCTCGGCCCCCGAGATGGGCAAGGTGCGCGCGTTGGCTGTCGGAGTCGGCGCCACGCTTCACACCGTTGTCGGTGACGACGTACCGTCGACGCTCCTCGAGTTCGCGCGTGAGGAGAACGCCACACAGTTGGTGCTGGGAACGTCGCGGCGTTCCCGCCTGGCTCGCATCCTCGACGAGGGGATCGGCGCTGCGGTGGTTCAGCAGTCCGGTGGTATCGACGTTCACATGGTCACGCACGAGGAAGCGACGGCGCGACGACGCATTTCGGTGCTGGGGCGCTCGGAGCGCCGGGTCCTGTCGTGGATTGCGGCGATCGTCGTGCCTTCGCTCGCGGCCGCGATCATGGGTCTCGTCGACCGAATCTCCGGGGTCAACGGCGAGAACGCGCTGTTCTTCGTCGTGGTCGTTCTGGTCGCCCTCCTCGGCGGCGTCGGCCCGGCGATATTGTCGGCCCTGATCTCGGGACTGCTGCTCAATTACTTCTTCACCGATCCGCGGTACAGCTTCACCATCGCCGAACCTGACAACTTCATCACCACTGTCGTGCTGTTGATCGTGGCTGTGGCAGTTGCCGTTCTGGTCGACGCCGCAGCAAAGCGCGCCCGCGAGGCGAAGCGCGCATCCGAGGAAGCCGAACTGCTCACACTGTTCGCGGGATCAGTTCTCCGCGGAGCGGATCTGTCGACACTTCTGGCGAAGGCACTCGAAATCTATCGCCAGCGAGGGGTTTCCGTCATTCATCACGACGACGGAGTCATCGCCGCCGTGGGTACGCAGCCGCCGACCACGGACGACGAAGCGGATACGGTCTGTGAGGTCAACGACGGGGAATACGCGCTGTTGTTGGCTGGGCCCGACCTGAGTGCGCGGGATCGACGAGTGCTGACGGTGGTGGCTCACCAAGCAGTTGGGATGATCCGCCAGGAGAAACTGACAGTCGAGGCGAGCAAGGCTGCCGCGCTCACCGAGGCTGATCAACTGCGTCGAGCCCTGCTGTCAGCGGTAAGCCATGACCTGCGAACGCCTCTCGCCGGAGTGAAGGCGGCGGTGTCGAGTCTGCGCAGCGACGACATCGAGTTCTCGCCCGAAGACACCGCTGAATTGTTGGCAACCATCGAGGAGTCGGCGGATCAGTTGACGGCGCTGGTCGGGAACTTGCTCGACTCGTCCCGACTTGCCGCCGGGGTGGTGAAACCCACGCTGCGGCCGGTGTATCTGGACGAGGTGGTTCACCGCGCGTTGCTGGGCCTCGGCATCGGTGGACGCTCGGATTCGCGGGCTCGAAGTGTAGTCGTCGACGTGGGTACCGTTGCAGTGCAGGCAGATCAAGGTCTGCTCGAGCGGGTGATTGCGAACATCGTCGACAACGCTCTGCGCTACGGGGGAGAAACCCCGGTGCGCGTCGGGGCGGCGCAACTCGGTGATCGTGTGGTGATCAGTGTTGCCGATACGGGCCCAGGTGTTCCGCGAGGTGAGGCCGAAACGATGTTCCAGCCGTTCCAACGGATGGGAGATCGCGACAACACCGGCGGAGTGGGCCTCGGACTTTCCGTGGTGCGCGGATTTGTCGATGCGATGGGCGGAACGGTCAGCGCCACAGACACACCTGGTGGGGGATTGACGATGATCGTGGAGTTGGCTGCGGCCGGTACGAATGGGAATGGATCATGAGTCGAATCCTGGTAGTGGACGACGAACCGCAGATTCTGCGAGCTCTGCGTATCAATCTTTCGGTGCGCGGGTACGAGGTGGTGACCGCGTCGACGGGCGCCGGTGCCTTGCGGGCTGCTGCCGAGCGTCCACCGGACGTCGTGGTACTCGATCTCGGACTGCCCGACATGGACGGCACCGAAGTGCTTGCCGGCCTGCGTGGCTGGTGCACGGCGCCGGTCATCGTGCTGTCGGCGCGCACGGATTCCGCGGACAAGGTCGAGGCTCTCGACGCCGGTGCGGACGACTACGTCACCAAGCCCTTCGGGATGGACGAGTTTCTGGCCCGCGTGCGCGCTGCGGCGAGGCGGGGAACCTCCGCGGCGGACACTTCGGAACCGTCGGTCGAGACCGCGTCCTTCACGGTGGACTTGGCTGCGAAAACAGTGAGTCGGCGCGGTGAACAGGTGCACCTGACTCCGACCGAGTGGGGCATGCTCGAGATGCTTGTGCGCAACCGCGGAAAGCTGGTCGGGCAGAAGGAGTTGCTTCGGGAAGTGTGGGGACCGGCGTACGACACCGAGACCCACTATCTACGTGTCTACCTGGCTCAACTTCGTCGGAAGCTCGAGGATGACCCGGCGAACCCCAAGCATCTGATCACCGAGGCAGGAATGGGTTATCGATTCGTGGTGTGAGAAGCCAGGTCAGAGCACAACTACCAATTTGCCACGTGCCGTACCGGCTTCCATCTTGGCATGTGCTCGCGCGATGTCCTCGAACGCGAACACCTCGTCGATCGGTACCACCGCCTCGCCTGACGCCACAGCGGAGAGGAAGTCTTGCAGTACGCCGGCAGGCAGGTCGGACGCGTCCCCACCGTACGAGGTCAATCGCACTCCGCGTGGAATGTAGTCGATCGGATAAAAGTCTTTGACTGTCCACTCGTTGGACAGCATTCCCGTGAAACACACGGTGCCGTGAACGCGGGTCGCGCGCAACGTGTCGGGAAGTGTTGGTGTTCCGACCAATTCGAGGGCCAGATCAACACCGCCCGGGAGGATGTCTCGAACCTGGCCGGCCACAGCACCGTCGTCGACGATAACGTGGTCAACCCCGATCGCGGTCAACGACGACGCTTTGTTCGCATCTCGGGTGGTCGCAAGGACAGTGAGTCCCCACTGCTTCGCCAGGACTGCGGTTGCCATGCCGACCGAGGAGGTTCCTCCCCGGATCAACAGGGATTGACCGGATTTCGCGTCCAGTCCTACCGTCAGCGAGCCGTAGGACGTCTGCAGCATCTCGGGAACAGCTCCCACTGTCGACCAGTCCAGTTCGCTCGAGAAGGGAACGACCTGACTGACGGGAACGCACGTGTACTCGGCATAACCGCCGTCGAACGTCCTCCCCATCCCACCCATCATGGCGGCGACTTGCCGGCCTTCGGTGAGCTCCCCGCCGGGGCAGTTCACCACTTCGCCGACGGCCTCGATGCCCAGCACCCTCGGGAATGTCACGCCTTCGGCGAGGCCGAGGCGGGTGTGAAGTTCGGATCGATTGAGGCCGAAAGCCTTCACCCGGACCAGTACCCAGCCCGCAATCGGCACGGGTATCGGAATCACTTTGATAGTCAATGCTTCTGGCGGGCCGGGGGCGTCGAGCACGATTGCGCGCATTGTGTCGGTCATGCTTTTTCCTTCGTGGTCGGTGTCAGGTTTCGATTGGCTTCACGCAGCGTGGCCAGTGTGGCGCCGAATCGATCGAGAGCGTCGGGCGTCAGCACGGAACCGAGACGGCGCTCCAATTCGCCGTCGAACGTTGCCTTCGCCCGCCGCAACAGCTCATTGCCCTCGGGAGTCAACTCGATGAGTGAGGATCGTTTGTCGGTGGGATTGGATTTTCGACGGCAGTGTCCAGCCGCTTCGATTCGATCCACCAGCTTGCTCGTGCCACCGACGGTGATCGCGAGGGCCTCGGCGATGTCGAAGACCCGACAGGAGCCGAGCCTGTCGATGATCTGCATCGGCTCGAATCGACTCAGTGGCAGGTCGTGCTCGATTCGGAGTCGCTGGTCGACGGCCGTCCACAGTTCGGTTTCGAAGCGGACGAGGTTGTCGAAGTGCCTGCTCAGGGCTGATCTGGTCACGAGCAGACTCCGAACCGATATGCATTCCGTGGAATCATTTTCTCACCGTACGCCCGATTGGTGATTAATTCCATGGAATCTATTTGCGGCCTTTCATTGTGTCGGTGGCGCATGGGAACATATGTTCGTGTCGCATGAACCGCTGGATCAAGAAACGCCAGGTAATCACCCTGGCGGTGCTCGTTCCGGCGGTAATCATTCTGGCGGTAGTCGGTCCACAGGTGACGCAACAATCCTGCATGCGGACCTCGATTCGTTCTACGCATCAGTCGAGCAACGCGACGACCCGACTCTGGCCGGCAGGCCGGTCATCGTCGGTGGTGGGGTGGTCTTGGCGGCAAGCTACGAGGCCAAGGCGTTCGGGGTTCGCACAGCCATGAGCGGTGGTCAGGCCCGATCACTGTGTCCTCAGGCGATAGTCGTCCCTCCGCGAATGTCGGCGTACTCGCAGGCGAGCAAAGACGTGTTCGACGTCTTTCACGACACGTCGCCGCTGGTCGAAGGAATCTCCATAGACGAGGCCTTTCTCGAGGTCGGCGGGCTCGCCAAGATCGTGGGAAACCCGCTGCAGATCGGAGCCAACCTCAGACGCGATGTGGCCGAGCAGGTCGGACTACCGATCACGGTCGGAATCGCACGCACCAAGTTCCTGGCCAAGGTCGCCAGTGCATTCGCGAAACCCGACGGATTGCTGCGAGTGCCGCCGGAGGGCGAGACCGAGTTCCTGCATCCCTTGCCGGTCGAGAAGCTGTGGGGCGTCGGCAAGATCACGGCCCAGAAGCTGCGAAACTTCGACATCGTGACGGTGGGTGACATCGCTCGGCACGACGAATCCTCGATCGTCTCGATTCTCGGGGGCGGCGCCGGTCGCCATCTCTACGCACTCTCACACAATCGAGATCCGCGCCCCGTCCGCGCCTATCGTGGCCGCAGTTCGATGGGTGCTCAGCATGCGCTGGGTCGCGGATCCCATCCCCGCGCAGAACTCGATGCGTCGTTGATGTCCCTTGTCGACCGTGTCAGTCGACGCATGCGTTCGGCGCAGCGGACGGGGCGCACGGTCACGCTCCGGCTCCGCTTCGCGGATTTCACGCGGGCAACTCGATCTCACACGCTGCGCCGGTCCACCGCCGACACAGCGGAATTGCTGAGCGCCTCGATGGTGCTGCTGGACGAAGCGATACCGATGATCGCGGACAAGGGCATCACGTTGATCGGTGTCGCTGTCTCCAACCTGGATCGGGACGGCGCCGAACAACTCGAATTGCCCTTCGACGGTCCAGGATTCGCGGGTCCGGACACTGCCGCCCTCGACTCGGCAATGGACAGTGTCCGGAAGAAGTTCGGCTCCGCGGCCCTCACGAGGGGAGTGCTCCTGGGACGCGATCCGGACCTGTCGGTGCCGCTACTGCCGGACTAGGTGAGGTTTTCTCGCAGAGTCGCTCCCTCGTATTCGCGACGGAACAACCCACGCGCCTGCAGCACCGGAATCACGTGATCGACAAAATCTTCCAGACCCTGCGGATAGGTCGGCGGCATCAGATTGAAACCGTCGGCACCGCGGCCGTTCAACCAGGATCCCATCTCGTCGGCAATCGACTCCGGTGTTCCGATCATCGTTGCGTGACCACCACCCGCAGCGAGCGTCCCGAGGAGCTCCCGCACAGTCGGTGCGTCCTTCTCGACGATCCGCAAAATAGTGGCGTAGCGTCCCTGCGGCCCTGTGAACGCTTCGAGTGGAGGCAACGGGGGCACGGGCCCGTCGAGATCCCAGTTCTCGCAATCCTGTCCGGTGAACAACGAGAGTTGGCGTATCGACTGTTCGGTGGGCAGCAGGAGATCGAGTTCGGCCTTCTTCGCCCTGGCCTCGGCGACGGTGCTGCCGACGTAGGTGACCAGTCCCGGCATCACGGCGACAGAGTTCGAATCCCGGCCGGCTCGCTCGATTCTCGATTTCACGTCCGCGTAGTAGGTCTGTGCGCTGGGTAAGTCGTAGGCAACCGAATAGATTGCCTCGGCGCGACGCGCCGCCAGATCGCGGCCCTGCTCGGACGCCCCGGCCTGGAACAAGACCGGCCGGCCTTGCGGGGAGTGCGGAACCGTCAACGGCCCGTCCACCCGAAAATGTTTGCCGTCGTGATTGATTCGAGAAATCCTGTTTGCGTCGGCAAAACGCCCCGACCGGTCGAGAATCAGCGCGTCTTCCGACCATGAATCCCACAATGCGAGGGCCACTTCGACAAATTCGTCGGCTCGTTCGTATCGGGATGCATGATCGGGCATCGCCTCGAGTCCGTGGTTGCGCGCCTCCTGGTCGAACATCGAGGTCACGACGTTCCAGCCGGCCCGTCCGCCGCTGATGTGATCGAGCGAGGCCAACAGTCGCGCCGCGTGAAACGGCGTGTAGAAAGTGGTGGAAATGGTGGTCACCAGGCCGATGTCCGCTGTCGCTCGTGCCATGGCAGTCAATGCGGTGATCGGCTCGAGAAACCACGACGCACCCGACTCCGGTTCGCGAACACTGTGACCGTCAGCGAAGAAGACGGCGTCCAGCTTTCCGCGTTCGGCGATCTGGGCGAGCGACTCGTAATACGTGATGTCGCCGAGACTTTCGACCGGTGAGTCGCGATGACGCCATGCCGCACTGTGATGTCCGCACCCGAGCAGGAACGCACCTATCCGTAATTGCGCGCCCATCAGTTCTTGACGAGTCCGCCGTCGACAACCAGGTTCTGACCGGTCACGGCCCGTGACCATGGTGAGGCGAAAAAGAGTGCAGCGTCGGCAAATTCGTCCGGCGTGGTGACTCGGCGCAGGGGAGTGCTTGCCGCGATCATGTCGAACACGGCTTCCGGTGTTGCGGCGCTCGCATCGGTGGTGCGGAGCAAGCCGCCCGAGACCATGTTGACTGTGATCCCGTCCGGACCGAGGTCGGCGGACAGCGTCCGTGTCAGTGCCAACAGTGCGGCCTTGGCAGCGGTGTAGTCGTGGTACGGAACTACCGGATTCTGGACCAGATTGGTTCCGACAGTGATGATTCGGCCGAAGCCGAGTTCGCGCATGCCTGGTAGCGCTGCCTGGGTGGTATTGAGTGTTCCGGCAACAGCTCCGCGTAGTTGAGAGTCGAAGTCGGCCCAGGTGATCGTGTCCGCGTTCGGCCGTGCATCGCCGTTGAACGAGAAGTCGACCAGTGCATTGTCGACCACGGTCGAGATCGGTGCGTCGAATCTCTCGCGTGCAGCGGAGAACAACTGGTCGACGGAACTGCGGTCCGTCACGTCCGCCTGGACTGCGAAGGTGCGATCCTCACCCAGTTCGGCGACCAGGGCCTCGGCGGCATCGCGGCTCTTGTTGTAGTTCACGATTACTCTGGCGCCCGAGCGGGAGAATGCTCGGCTCAGTGCGGCGCCGAGCCCGCGGGCGCCACCGGTGATCAGAACGATCTGCTCGTCGAGGTTCAATGCGCGCTGAAATTGCTGTTCGGTCACGTCGACATCCCTCCGCCAGTGCTAACTGGTCAGGTTCATCGGGTCTGATCTCAGCCGACTTTTTCGGCACCCCGTGTCACCGTCCATCAGACCACGTGAGGTGAATCGTCCTGAACGCCGGGTGCGTTGTAACGGCCGGCGCGATGAGTTTTCGATCGCGCGGGAGTCGTAATTGCAAGCGAAGTGGCAACCGGCCGCTCGCCTTCGCCCCAGGAGATTCCGATGACCACCCAGCCCGTCCACAACGAAACTGTTTCCGGTAACGCCACGACGACGACACCTTCGGCCACGGCTCGCAAGCTCGGATACGTCCTGAGTGGGCTGTTCGTCGTTTTCATGCTCTTCGACGGCATCATCCACATTCTCAACCTTCAGACAGTCAAGGATGCGTCGGCTGAACTTGGGTTGCCGGACTCGCTGGCATTGACGGCTGGGGTGGTGCAACTGATCTGCCTTGCGCTGTACGTGATTCCGCGAACGTCGATACTCGGCGCGATTCTGCTCACCGGTTACCTGGGGGGAGCGGTGTTGACCAACCTTCGAGCTGAACAGCCTCTGCTGAGCACGACCCTGTTTGCCGTCTACACCGGAATCGTCATGTGGGCGGGACTGTATCTCCGGGACGAGAAGGTTCGCGAGATCATCCCGCTGCGTCGGGCCTGAAATAGGCCCCCGAGGGGGTTGCGTGGGACGCGGTGTCCCATTATGTTTGACCTCATTCAAGTCCGTCGACTGCAATCGACGGACTGGCCGTGAGGAGACACCGATGGCTCGGTCAGCGTCGATCGAAGTGGAAAAGCCGTACCACCAGGTACTGCAGACTTTGTCCGAGGGCTCAGTTGCCCGCAGTTTCGATCCCTATCTCGACATCGACTGGGATTCACCAGAGTTCGCGATCGATCCGCATGATCCGAGATGGGTGCTCTCGTCCGTGTCGGACCCCCTCGGGGCGACGCAGTGGTACCAGGATCAGTCGTTGGAGCGTCGAATCGCCATGGGAATGTGGCGTCAGGCGAACGTGACCAAGGTGGGTTCGGCCTTCGAGAGCATCTTGATCCGGGGAATGCTGCAATACATCATGGCGCTACCCAACCAGTCGCCTGAGTTCCGGTACTGCCTGCACGAGATGACCGAAGAGTGCAATCACATCCAGATGTTCCAGGAACTCGTCAATCGCATGGACATCGACGTGCCGGGTATGCGTCCGATGTTCCGGCGGCTGTCGCCGATCATCGGAGTGCTGGGAGCAAAGTTCCCGGTCATCTTCTTCATCGGCATTCTGGCTGGTGAAGAACCGATCGACCACTTCCAGAAGGATCTCATCCGTGAGGGTAAGGACACGCCGCCGGCGATGCTCCGCACCATGGAGATTCACATCGCCGAAGAAGCGAGACACATCTCGTTTGCTCACGAGTTCCTGCGCAATCACGTCCCCAGACTCAGTCGTACGAGTCGAGCCATCACATCGGTCGCCTTCCCCGGCGCGATGCGTTGGCTTGCGGGTGAAATCATGTCACCGCCAAAGGAATTCGCCGAAGAATTCGGAATCCCGGACGAGGTGATGAAGAGCGCCTTCTGGGGGAGCCCGCATTCACGCCGCATCCTGGGTAACTACTTCGGCGAAATGCGAGCCCTGGCAGACGAACTCGGATTGATGAATCCGGTGTCGAAGCGTGCGTGGCGAAAGCTGCGCATCGACGGCGACTACGCCCGCTACCGCGGCGAGCCGAAGCGTTCCGACAAGACCCGGATCTAGTCCGGCCGCGAAGTTCCTCCGTCGGAGGACACCAGCTCGGCTATGAGCGTGGACAATTCGACATGGGGATCGATCTGTAGTCCGCTCGAGCGGGCAACGCCGTCGAACATGTACCAGGTGTATTTCGCGAGGTCGGCGACGATCTCTTCGCGGCTCGGCTTCGGATCGGTGCTTCGGACCCAGTGGGTGAGCGTGCCCTCGACCATTGTCACCACTGCGAACGGTAGTGAATCGAAGGGTGAGGAGTCGATCCCCACGGATCGACCGACTTCGGTGATAGTGGTGAGGGCGGAGTCGGCGATTGTGGCCTTCAGACTGCTGATCGCGTCGATGCTCTCGTCGTCGTAGTCGGTGGGGCCGGTACCCATGAACTCGTGAATCCGCGGATGCTCGGTGATCCACTCGGCGACGGCGCTGATGGTTCGGGTCAGGATCTGGTCGAGAGTGCCTACCGAAATGCTCATCGACGCGTCCAGGGCCGCCGCAAATTGTCCGAGCACAAACGCTCGGACTCGTCGATCGAGGTCGTCTCGGCCGCTGAATTGGCGGTACACCACCGACTTGGCGAGGCCGGCACGATCGGCGATCTGCTGGACGGACACCTCGGCACCTGCCGCACGCTCTTCGAGCAGTTCGACCGCCGAGGTGAGTATCCGTTTCTGACGCTCGGAGTTGTGTCGCTCCCACCGCGCTTCGCGACCGGTCAACTCTGCAGTGACAGGTTGCGCAATTGCGTCGCTCGGCATCGCGCCAGTCTATCCGGACGGACCTGTCGTGTTTCCGACTTGTCATCGGGCGCGGCATCGGGATCGGTCGTCGGTACAACGTGGGACACTGGTCGAGTGAGGTTGTATCGAGACACGGCAGTGGTGCTGCGCCTGCACAAACTGGGCGAAGCCGACCACATCGTCACGTTGCTCACCCGTCAGTTCGGGTTGGTACGTGCCGTGGCCAAAGGTGTCCGCCGAACCACCTCCAAATTCGGTGCCAGACTCGAACCGTTTGCTCACATCGACGTGCAACTACTTCCGGGCAAGAATCTCGACATCATCACTCAGGTGCAGACGGTCGACGCATTCGCCACCGACATCGTCGACGACTACAGCCGGTACACCACGGCCTGCGCCGTACTCGAAACTGCCGAGCGGTTGGCCGGCGAGGAACGCGCGCCGGCCCCGCAGCTTCAGCGATTGACGGTGGGAGCGCTGCGTGCGATTGCCGAGCAGGCACGACCGGTCGAGTTCGTGCTCGACGCGTTCTTGTTGAGAGCCATGGGCTATGCGGGTTGGGCGCCTGCCCTCGAAGAGTGCGCCCGCTGCAGTGCTCCTGGACCGCACCGGGCCTTTCATGTCGCCGCAGGCGGAGCCGTGTGTACCTATTGCCGCCCGGCGGGTGCTGCGACGCCGTCGCCCGGAGTGCTCGACTTGATGGAAGCCCTGCTCCGAGGGGAGTGGGAGGGTACCGATTCGGCGCCCGCGACGCTGCGGACGCAAGCCAGCGGACTGGTCGCGGCACACCTGCAGTGGCATCTCGAGCGCCAATTGCGGACGTTGCCGCTGATCGAGCGTTCGAGGCCGCATGCAGCCGTCGAGGTCGACTTGCCCGTGAGGCAGGATGGAACACGTGATTCGACGACGCGAACCGCGAACTCCGCTTGATTCTGCTGCTGACCGGGTGATCCGACCACCGGACCCACATCCGTCCGGGGCAACCCCGCCGATCCTGCAGACCGAACTGATCCCGCGCCACGTCGCTTTGGTGATGGACGGCAACGGACGATGGGCGCAGGAGCGCGGTCTGCCCCGAACCGCCGGGCACGAACGCGGCGAAGCTGTCCTGATGGACACCGTCTGCGGGTGCATCGAGATGGGTGTCGAGTGGCTCTCCGCTTACGCCTTCTCCACCGAGAACTGGAAACGGAGTCCCGACGAGGTTCGATTCCTGATGGGCTTCAACCGTGATGTCATCCGCCGCCGACGCGACGAGATGAACGAAATGGGTGTGCGTGTTCGGTGGGCCGGTCGTAAGCCGCGCCTGTGGGCCAGCGTGATCAAGGAACTCGAGATCGCCGAAGAACTGACCAAGAACAACACCGTCATGAACTTGACCATGTGTGTGAACTACGGCGGCCGGGCCGAAATTGCCGATGCGGTAAAGGAAATCGCGAAGCGTGTCGCGGCCGGTGAGATCAATCCGGACAAGATCACCGAGGCGACGGTTGCCAAGTACCTCGACGAACCCGACATGCCCGACGTCGACCTCTTCCTGCGTCCGTCGGGGGAACAGCGGACGTCCAATTTCTTGATCTGGCAATCCGCCTACGCCGAAATGGTGTACCAGGAGAAGCTGTTTCCCGATTTCGACCGCCGCGACCTTTGGGCCGCCTGCGTCGAGTACGCCTCACGCGACCGTAGATTCGGTGGCGTCAAATGACAGGGGAGAACATGACCGACACCACCGACGAAGCAGCCCGCCTACAAGAACGCGCGGCCGCCTCGCTGGCGCATTTCGTGACGGTCGATGTTGCTGCCGACGGATCACTGGGTTTCCAATACTCCGGCGCGCTGTGTTCCATCCAGGCGATGAATCTGTCCGAGGGTCTGGACGTGTTGTCCATGACGTGCGTTCTCGCATGGGACCGACCGGTGAGCGCGGCACTGCATCGCAAGGTGGCCGAGCGGAATCGCACCATCCAATTCGGCTCCATCGCGGTGTTCGGCCACGGCAGTCTGGCGGACGTCATCCTGCGTTACACGTTCCCTGCCGCCGGACTGGACGACGAGGCACTGACCACGATGTTGCTACTGGCGCTCACCGGTGCCGATACCGCCCGGCAGGGTTTGATTCCCTGACGCTCTCAGGCGGCGGCGCAGTCGCGGCAGGTGCCGAAGATCTCGACGGTGTGACTCACTTCGGTGAAACCGTTGTCCTCGGCGATGGTCTGTGACCACTGCTCGACCGTCGGGCCCTCGACCTCGACGGTGAATCCGCAGTTGCGGCACACCAGGTGATGGTGGTGCCCGGAGGAGCAGCGTCGGTAGACGGACTCACCTGTGTCGGTGCGTAGGACGTCGATGGTTCCGGCGTCGGAGAGTGCCTGCAGCGTGCGGTAGACGGTGGTCAGGCCGATGCCTTCACCTCGCTTGCGCAGTTCGTCGTGCAATTCCTGTGCCGACTTGAATTCGTCGATGTCGTCGAGCAGGGCGGAGATGGCGCTGCGCTGTTTCGTGGAACGAACGCCGACTGTGGCCGGTCCACGTTTCGAGGTCGTACTGCCCGGGGTGTTCATGCGGTGGAATCTCATCCTTCTTCGGCGTGGGCGACAGCGTCGACGACGATGTGTGCAAGGTGATCGTCGACGAGTCGATAGAGAACTTCTCGTCCGTTGCGCTCGCCGCGGACGACGCCCGCTGCTTTGAGTACGCGCAGATGCTGGCTGATGAGTGGCTGAGTGACACCGAGAGCTCCGACGAGTTCGTGAACGCAACGCTCCGACTCGTGCAACTGAAGCACGATCGCGATCCGAACGGGTGCAGCGAGCGCCCGCAGAATTTCGCCGGCGGCCGCCAGGGTTTCCTTGGGCGGCACGGGCGCGGGCGGTGCGGCTTCGAACGGGTCGTGCGTGTGTCCGAGGTCGGAATGATCATGGCTTTTGTGGAGATCGCCGGTATCCGCAATGCTCACAGCGAGGCTCCTTCGAGGGGTAGATCATGATGTCCGGGCATAGCCATCTCACCACATTATTGCAAATCACTTTCATTTTGATATGCACAAGTATGCATGTCAACCTTGGACGGAAGTGCGTGGCAGCCGCCAGATAGGCTGATGGTGCGAAAAGCGCACGAAAATCATGCATCTATTACCCAGATGGAGAGCAATCGAGTGGCACCCAAGTCCAAGATCGAAGCCGTTGTCAATCTCGCCAAGCGGCGAGGCCTGGTCTACCCGTGCGGTGAGATCTACGGCGGTACCAAGTCCGCATGGGACTACGGCCCATTGGGTGTCGAGCTCAAGGAGAACATCAAGCGCCAGTGGTGGCGCAACATGGTCACCAGCCGCGAGGACGTCGTCGGCCTCGACTCGTCGGTGATCCTGCCCCGCGAGGTGTGGGTCGCGTCCGGTCACGTCGGTGTCTTCAACGACCCGCTCGTCGAGTGCCTCAACTGTCACAAGCGTCACCGTCAGGATCACCTGCAGGAGGCGTACGCGGAGAAGAAGAAGCTCGACAACCCGGACGACGTCTCGATGGATGTCATCGGTTGCCCCGATTGCGGCACCGTCGGCCAGTGGACCGAGCCGCGCGACTTCAACATGATGCTCAAGACGTACCTCGGCCCCGTCGAGAGCGAAGAGGGCATGCACTACCTTCGCCCCGAGACTGCTCAGGGCATCTTCGTGAACTTCGCCAACGTGCTGACCACCTCGCGTAAGAAGCCGCCGTTCGGCATCGGCCAGATCGGCAAGAGCTTCCGCAACGAGATCACCCCCGGCAACTTCATCTTCCGCACCCGTGAGTTCGAGCAGATGGAGATGGAATTCTTCGTCAAGCCGGGCGAGGACGAGCAGTGGCATCAGTACTGGATCGACTACCGCCTTGACTGGTACACCGGCCTCGGTATCAACAAGGACAACCTGCGTCTGTACGAGCATGCGCCGGAAAAGCTTTCGCACTACTCGAAGGGCACGACCGACATCGAGTACCGCTTCCACTTCCAGGGCAGCGAATGGGGCGAGCTCGAGGGCATCGCGAACCGTACCGACTTCGATCTCTCGACGCACTCCAAGCACTCGGGCACCGAGCTGAACTACTACGACCAGACGACGGGCGAGCGGTACACGCCGTACGTCATCGAGCCGGCGGCCGGTCTCACGCGTTCGCTGATGGCCTTCCTGGTCGACGCCTACACCGAGGACGAGGCGCCCAACTCCAAGGGCGGCGTCGACAAGCGCACAGTGCTCCGCCTGGATCGTCGACTCGCTCCCGTCAAGGCTGCCGTTCTGCCGCTCTCGCGTAACGCGGACCTGACGCCGAAGGCCAAAGATCTTGCAGCGCAGCTGCGTCAGAATTGGAACGTCGAGTTCGACGACGCCGGCGCCATCGGTCGTCGTTACCGTCGCCAGGACGAGATCGGCACACCGTTCTGCATCACGGTCGACTTCGACACTCTCGAAGACCAGGCTGTGACGGTGCGTGAGCGTGACTCCATGGCGCAGGAACGCGTCGCCCTCGATCAGGTGGAAAGCTACCTGGCCGCACGGCTGATCGGCTCCTGATTCTCGTTCGAAGCTGACGGGCGGTCCTTCTCAATCGAGAAGGACCGCCCGTTTTCTCTTTCCCCGATGGTCCTTCAGGCGCAGGATCGAAGTTATGAGAAAACTCAGCGTGACCAACAGCGTGACTCTCGACGGTGTCATGCAGGCACCTGGTGGGCCGGACGAGGACCGTCGTGGCGGATTCGAGCACGGTGGGTGGGCAGCACCCTTCAACGATTCCGTCATGGCGCAGAAGATGGGGGAGGGGATGGCGAAGAAATCGGAGTTGCTGTTCGGCCGCAGAACGTACGAAAACTTCGCCTCGTACTGGCCGTTTCAGACCGACAATCCGTTCACCGAGGTGCTCGACAACACGCAGAAATACGTAGTTTCAAGAACTTTGGGTGAACCGCTGCCGTGGAAGAACTCGACCTTGTTGAAAGGTGATGCCGCCGACGCGGTCGCCACGCTCAAGGAAAGTGAGGGCCCGGATCTGGCGATTCTGGGCAGCGGCGACTTGATCACGTCCTTGGCCGAGCGACGTCTCGTCGACACCTACACTCTGCTGATACATCCGCTGGTTCTCGGAACCGGGCGCAGATTGTTCCCCGACGGAGCTGCGCTCGCTCAGTTCACCCTCACCGACAGCGTCCCCACGACAATAGGCGTCATCATCGCGACGTATCAGTTGAGCTGAACGCAGTTGAGCTGAACACAGTCGAGCTGAGTACATCAGGGAACTCGCCGAAATGCCGAATCTGCCAGCGCTGAGTTCTGACTGCTTGCGCGCTGGTCGGCGTAACCCAGGGCGCATAGACCCGGACAGCGCGCTTACCGCCGGAGAAGTTCGTCGAGACGATGTCGTGTTCGACGAGGGTTTCGACGGGAAAGACGAAGTGCCCCGAATGCTCTTCGTCGTATACCTTCACCACGAACAGCATCACGCGGTCGCCGATGTCGAAGGGGCGGATGGGCCCGGCCTCGGAACGGCGCCACAGTGTGACGAACTGACCGAGCTTGGTCGGCGTCGTCTTGGCGGTTCGATAGACGGTGGGAAGGCCGTTGACGGTCAGCGTGTGAGCGTCGTACTCAGCACCCTCGGACTCGGGAATCGGTGTGGACCAGGTAAATCCGTCGGCGTTCATCGGCACCGATGATGCCACGAACCACCGACAACCTTCGTGACGAACGCTGTCGGTGGTAGTCCCGATTCAGGCCGAAGGCACCTTGTCGAGAAACCCGAGGACAAGCGTCACCCGGCCGTCGTCGTCGCGTTCGAGTACGTCGAATCCGTCGATCAGTGACTCGGCCCCCGACGGGCCGAGAGCCCAACCGAATCGGGCCTGTCGGTGATGCGCGTCCACCGGTCCGACGAGGGTGAAGTGCATGCCCGGAAATTGTTGCTGCACAGCGTTGATCATCGCGTCGATCTGATCGTGTCCGGTAACGTCCGCGAGCGGATCGGTGTAGCGACCGCCGGGTGCGAACAATTGCTCGATCCGTGCTTTACGGGCGGTGGTATCGGTTTCGTTCCACATGTCGATGTAGGCGTCGGCGATTGCGTCGAAGTCGCTCATGGTCGCTCCCTTGATCAGTTTCCGGTGGTGAATGTCCGGCGGCCTCGCCGGCTGAGACCACTGTTCCTCCGAAACTGCTTCGGGTCGATTACCTCTGAGGTCATGGCCTCGGCTACCTCGGGTCGCTAACTTGAAAGAATGACCTTCGAGACGATGGACGTGGGCTCCGAACTCAAGCGGTGGCGGGAGCGGCGAAGGCTCACTCAGTTGGGACTCTCGGCGGCGGCAGGAGTGTCGACCAGGCATCTGAGCTTCATCGAAACCGGCCGCTCCAAGCCGAGCCGGGACATGATTCTTCACCTGTCCGAATGTCTGGATGTTCCTCTACGACAACAGAACACGCTTCTGCTGGCAAGTGGCCACGCGCCGGAGTACTCGCAGAAGTCGTTAGCAGAAGCGCCGATGTCAGCGGTCAGTGAGGCCATCGATCGCATCATCGACGCGCATGACCCGTATCCGGCCGTGGTGGTCGATCAGCAGTGGGAGATGGTCGCCGGGAACCAGGCCGTGGGAATTTTGACCGCGGGCGCCGCTGATTTCCTCCTGGAACCACCGGTGAGCGTATTGCGTCTGAGCTTGCATCCCGAGGGCATGGCGCCGCGGATCGTGAACCTCGCGCAGTGGCGGGCCCACCTGCTCACAAGGCTGGCTCGGGAAGTGGAGGTCAGTGCGGATGCGCAGCTGTCGTCGTTGCTCGACGAGCTGCGCGCCTATCCCAGCGGCGGAGACTGGCACGACGACCGCGCGAATTCCCTGCTGGTTCCGTTGCGTGTACGCGTCGGCGATACCGAACTGGCGATGTTCAGCACCACCACAGTGTTCGGTACGCCGCGCGACGTCACGCTCGCAGAGATTGCGATCGAATCGTTCTACCCGTCGGACACGCAGACGGCCGACTACTTTCGATCGGCCGCCGAGGTCACAGGGACTTCTTGCCGAACTTGAGCTTCCACGGCACCAGTGCAGACTCCAACTGAACCGAGAGACTCATCTTGGAGACGCCTTCGGTGCGCTCCTCGAAGCGGATGGGCGTTTCGGCGATCTTCATGCCGCGCTGAACAACTCGGTAGTTCATCTCGACCTGGAACGCGTAGCCGTTGCTCTGCACCGATTCGACGTCGATGTCGCGCAAGGTCTTTGCATGCCACGCCTTGAAGCCGGCGGTCGCATCCTTGACGTGCAGTCGCAGAATGGCATTGACGTAGAAGTTCGCCCAGGCGGACAAAGCCTTGCGGTGCCACGGCCAGTCGCCGGCGACTGCGCCGCCTTCGACATAGCGGGAGCCGAGAACGACTGCCGCATCGGTAGTGGTGAGGATCTCGATCATGGCGGGGATCGCCTCGGACGGGTGCGAGAGATCTGCGTCCATCTGAATGACGATGTCTGCGTTCTCCGCCAGAGCCCGGCTCATGCCCGCGACGTAAGCACGGCCGAGACCGTCCTTGACCGTGCGGTGAAGCACTCCGACCGGGATGGGACCGTCGATACCCAACTTGTCCGCAACCTCACCCGTGCCGTCGGGGGAGTTGTCATCCACCACGAGGACGTGCAGGTTCGGGATCTTCAACGCGGCGAGGCGATCGACGAGCTTTGGCAGGTTCTCACGCTCGTTGTATGTAGGTACAACGACGGTTATCTGCGGGGCGACGCTTTCCATAACACCTTCGTATGATCTGTGATCCCGACTTGCCGGATGAAGCGTACGACGAGTGCGGTCGTGAACAAAGTAGGGATTTTACTACCTCGACGGGATCCGTCAGAACCGGCCGCCGCCGCCTCGACTGGTTCGGCCGCCGCCCCCGCCGCCGAAACCACCGCCGCCGCCACCGCGACCGGAGCGTCCGCTGCTGCTCGGTCCGCCGTACGAGCGGGGCCCGCCGCCACCTCGCAGAATGCTGTTGATCAGGATGCCGCCGAGGATCGCTCCCGTCGCATCGCCGCCGCCGCCACCGCGGGGTCGTTGGTTTGCTTCCCAGGTGTTGACGTCGTTCTGCGCGGCGCGAAGTGAGTGCGTCGCCAAGGTGGTCGCGGCCTGGGCGTGTTGCAGTGCCTTCGACGGATCCGAGGCCTGCAATTGCTGGGCCGCCTGCAGGTGCCGCTGAGCCTCGGCGTAGCGAGTGCGCGCCTCCGCCCCGATCGCGCCGCGCCTGGTTCCGAGGAAGTCGCCTGCAGCGGTCACCTGAGCCTGTGCGGCCAGAATGTCCTGGGCGAGGCGCTGCTGTGCACGTTCGAGCTGCTGCTTCTGCTCCTGAGCGTCGGCAAGAAGCGCGTCGAGTTGGGCGTCGGCTGCGACGATCTGGTTGAAGGCTGTCAGCGGATCGCTGTCCTTCGACGTCTGAGCATTCGCCAACGCTGCCTGGGCTGCGGCCTTCGCGTCCGCCAACTTCTGCCCGCCTTGCGCCAGGTAAGCGTCCGCAGCGGTGATGCCCTGTTGGACGTCGTCCATCGCGGACGGAAGTGTCGCGATGGCGTTTCGGATGTCGTCGGCGGCGTGATCGACGCCGTCGAGTAGCTTGCGTGCCTGATCGAGGGCGGCTTCGGCCGTGCGAATCGCAGTGACGGCAGCGCCTTGCTTACCGGCCGGCAGCGCGGTGGCATCGCGGCCTTCCTCGATCGACTTCTCGGCGAGCGTCAGGCGTTCACTGGCCATCGTGACGTTGTTCACGACAGATGCCAGCGTCGGCGCGGGGAATTGATCCTTCAATTTGGTCAGAATCGCCTCGGATTCGGGCAAGCGCACGCTGAGAGAAACAACACTCTGCGTCAACGCATCGAGACGTGCGGGGGCGTTGATGAGAAGGTCGCGAAGCCCGTCGAACTCCTCGACGCGAGCTTCGAGTTCTTGGTCGGCTCGACCGCACGAGGAAATGATGTCGATCAGCATCTGTCGGCGTTGATCGGGAGTTTCCGGGATGGCGTCGTCGAGTCGCTGCCTGATCGCGAAGGCTTCGGCGAGGGTGGCCTTGGCCTTGTCGAATGCTGCCGAGAAGGGTGCGACGGCGGAATCTCCGAACTCGCTGCGGGCCAGATCGAGCTCCTCCTGGCTGCCGGCGATCGCGTTGTCCGTCTCGACGAGGATCTCCTTCGCGCGTTCGTCGAGCGTCGGCAGCGGGAGTGCGTTGAGGCTGGCGATGTCGTCGGGGGAGATGTTCTTCGCGGCTTCGACGCTTGCCTTGTTCTTGTCGTTCTTGCGCTTACGTGAGTACAGGACCACACCGCCCGTCCCGACCACCACAGCGCCGCCCGCGATGAGGAGTGTTCCGACTCCCATTCCGCCGCTCGTGTTGTTCGCGTCGCCGAGTGCGCCGGCTGCGGCAATTGCCGCGCCGGTCCAATCATCCTCGGCAAGAGCCGGTTCCACCGCGCCGGTATTGATCGATTCGATGTCGGAATCCGTGATGTTGCTCAGCTCAGCGGGCACATCGAGGTAGTAAGCACGCTCCGCCGTGGCAACTGCAAGCAGGACGGACTTGGTACTCAGCGTCGACTTCGTGGCTGTCTGCTGTGCCCACGCCTGGCCACCCAGGTTGTTGAAATCGGGGACGAACGCGACCCACAGATCGATCTGGTGGTCTTCGCCGAGTTGATCGATCGCGGCTTGTATATCGCTGCGTTGCCCGGAATCGAGGACCCCGGAGGTGTCGGTGATGTGATTCGGCAACACCATCGGGGCGTCCGCCGAGGCGAGCGCAGGACTGAAGACGAGCGCCAGCAAAGCGAAAATCGCAGCGACGGCGGCGGCGCTTCCCCGACGCCGAACGGGTCGGGTGGTTGTCCGACTCTGCTCTACCGAGGACAACTGCGCGAAGTGTGGTGCGAGGGCCATGACGCAAATCTATCCGTTGTGGCGCGTCGGCATCGGAGGTGATCGCTGCGAACTGGCAGAATTGCGGGAGTGAAACCTGCTTTCGGTAACCGCCCCCACGACCCATCACCCTCGCGAGCGGGCGGCTTCGGGGCAGGATTGGCTCGCTGGACGCGCCGTCTGATCGCCGGTGCGGTGTTGATGGCCGTGGTTCTGGTCGGGGGTACTGCGTTCCGGGTGTGGCAGGTGGCGCGCATCGACGACACGCGGCCGGCCGACGCGATAGTCGTTCTGGGCGCGGCTCAGTATTCCGGCACTCCGTCGTCCGTCTTCGAGGCCCGACTCGAGCAGGCGTACAAGCTGTACAAGCGCGGAGTGGCTCCGCAGATCATCACTGTCGGCGGTAAACAAGAAGGCGACGAGTACACCGAAGCGGCGTCGGGAAAGATGTATCTGACCGATCGCGGAATTCCTTCGAGTGCGATCACCGCGGTGGAGACCGGTTCGGACACACTGCTCAGCATCGACGCAGTCAGTGCCGAGATGTCTTCGCAGGGAATCAATTCCGCCGTCCTGGTCAGTGATCCGTGGCACTCCTTGCGAACACGGACGATGGCCCGCGACACGGGCCTTCAAGCGTGGACCGCACCTACTCGTCAAGGCCCGGCTGTGTTCACCCGCGAATCCCAGTTACACGGAATCGCTCGCGAAACCGGCGCACTGCTCTGGTATCAGCTCACGCACTTCTCGGCAGACTTCCCCTACACGGCAGGGCAATAGAGACCATGACAGCTCACACCACCTACGGAGGCGGCACCTACTCCGAACACGACCTCGAACGTCGTGTCGTCGAGGCGCCGAAGCGAGCGGGGTTGCCGGGTTCGCAGATCGCAGCGGCGCAGCATCGTTCGGACTTCTCGCGAGATCGGGCCCGCGTCCAACACTCCGCGGCTTTGCGGCGGCTGGCCGACAAGACCCAGGTTGTCGGCCCGCGCGACGGAGACACGCCTCGTACGCGGTTGACACACTCGATGGAGGTCGCACAGATCGGGCGAGGGATCGCCGACGGACTCGGTTGCGATCCGGACCTGGTGGACCTCGCCGGTCTCGCGCACGACATCGGGCACCCACCGTACGGTCACAACGGCGAGAAGGCCCTCGACGAAGTCGCCAAGGACTGCGGAGGTTTCGAGGGCAATGCGCAGAATCTGCGGATCTTGACCAGCCTCGAACCCAAGATCCTGCGCCCCGACGGTCTGAGTGCCGGCCTCAATCTCACCAGGGCATCACTCGACGCAGCCATCAAGTACCCGTGGACCCGGCCGCAGCCCGGCGCGAAGTTCGGGGCATACGACGACGACGCAGAGGTGCTCGCCTGGGTTCGAGAGGGGGCGCTCGAGCGTCGGCAATGCCTGGAAGCTCAGGTCATGGACTGGGCCGACGACATCGCGTACTCCGTGCACGACGTGGAGGACGGGGTGATCGCAGGCCGTATCGACCTTCGCTCGCTTGCTGATCCGTCCGAGCAGCGCGCACTGGCAGAACTGGGGGCCTCCGAGTTTCGGGGGTTGGTAGTCGACGATCTGATCGACGCCGCTCAACGGTTGTCCGAACTCCCCGTCGTACGCGGGGTCGGAAGTTTCGACGGAACACTCGGAAGTTCCGTCGCGTTGAAGAATCTCACGAGTGAATTGGTGGGTCGCTTCGCCACCGCGGCGATCGCCAGCACCCGGCTGACACACGGTGACCGACCCCTCTCGCGCTATCAAGCCGACCTCGACATACCCGAGGCCGTCGCATCCGAGGTGGCGTTGCTCAAGACCGTGGCGCTGTACTACGTGATGTCCGACGCCGGACACAAAGCGCGTCAGGATCGGCAGCGTGATCGTGTTCATCGCGTCGCGGAATGGCTGCTGGCAACTGCGCCGGCCGGGCTCGATCCGATCCTGCTGCCCGCGTGGGAACGCGCCGCGGACGACGGTGCTCGGGTCCGGGTAGTGGTGGATCAGATCGCGTCGTACACGGAGAGTCGGCTGGAACGGGTGGACAAAGCGAGCCTGGGCGCGCAGGCCAGCTGGGGCTGAGCCACTTACGCCCTCAGCAAGTCATCCGCGTCGACGGGTCGGTAGTGGTATCGAGCCACTTGCCGTAAGCGTCGCCACCTGCTGCGCGAACGTCCTTGCAGATCTTCGACTCGGTGTTCCCGGATTCGCGATACACCGTGTAGATCGCCGTCCCCGAATCGGAGACTTGACGCAGTGACGGGCAGGACTGGTCTGTGCGTAGGTATTTCGAGCCGGGGAACGCGTCGAGGTAGTTCTGGATCTCGCTGGCGTACGTTGCCGGATCGGTGGCATTGGCCAACACCACGATTCCGGTTCCTTTGCATGAGGGGACGGTGATCGGCTTGCTCACCCCGAGATCGCCGTTCTTCGTGGCGGGGTTCGGCGCCCGCGTGGTCGTGGTTGCCTGCTGTCCGGCGGTGGGTAGCGGCTCGAGCTTCGGCGTTCTGACCGGATCCTGAATGGGCGCCAGTGCCGACGTGGCGGTGGAAGCTGCTACAGCGGTTGGTGATTCGGGGCCCGAATTCCCCAGCGTCACCCAGGCCGCCGTGCCTCCTGCGGCCAGAACGAGTGCAATTCCAGCCGCACCGATCGCGATCGGTGCTCGGTTTCGCTTGGTCTTTGTCACGATGTGCGTGTAGTTCCCGTGAGCGGGATTCGCCGTGGTGTAGATGGGCGGCCCGACGATCGTGGGGTGCAGTCCGCCGGCGGCACCGGGGGTGTCGGTCGTCGAGAGGGTCTGCCGCGCTTGGAGTGCGAGCGCTCCCGTAGTCGGATAGCGGTGTGCGGGATCCTTTGCCATGCCGCGAGCCACGATGGCGTCAAAACCTTGCGGGAGCGATGGAACCGTCAGCGTGGGGCGTGGCGGCCGAGCGTTCAGGTGCGAATTGACCAGATGCTCGATGCTTGTGGTGTTGAAAGGTGTTGTTCCGGTGAGTGATTGGTAGAGGACACAAGCCAGGGAATAGACATCCGCTGCGGCCGTCGGCGTTTCGATTCCGAACCGCTCCGGCGCCATGTACGCATAGGAACCGACTGCGCTTCCCTCGGTGGTGATCTTCGTGTCCGTCTGTGAGTATGCGATTCCGAAGTCGACGAGGTAGGCGAAGCCGTTGTTCGTGAGAATGATGTTGTCTGGTTTGACGTCGCGATGGATGAGCCCGCGGGCATGTGCGGCGTCCAACGCCGAGGCGATTTGCGAGACGATGTCGACGGCTCGCGCCGGGGTGAGTCTGCCGAACTCGGCCAACTCCGCGCGCAACGTATGACCTTCGACCAATCGCATGTCGATGAAGAGAACTCCGTCGATCTCGCCCCAGTCGTGCACCGGGATCACGTGCGGTTCGTTCAGGGCGGCGGTGGTGCGAGATTCTCGGCGGAAACGAGCTTGGAATGACGGGTCGGCCGCAAGCTCTCGATGGAGCAACTTGAGAGCGACCAGGCGATCCTTCGAGGTGTCGTACGCCTCGTACACTTCACCCATTCCGCCTCGGCCGAGGAGGCTACGCAACTCGTACACGCCGAATCGGGTTCCTGATCGCCCTTCGTGCGCGCTCGAGGCGTTTTCAGTCATCGTCGGTCCCATCGCTGCGTTGCAGAGTCGGCCATCAACATATCGTTGTCAGGAGGTGCCGGGGGACCGCCTAGACTGATGTACGTGGCGGGCCGAATTTCTGACAGAGACATCGCGGCCATTCGCGAACGCACTCGCATCGAGGACATCGTCGGTGAATACGTTTCACTCAAGCGTGCCGGTGGCGATTCGATCAAAGGTCTGTGTCCCTTTCACGACGAGAAGTCGCCGTCGTTCCACGTGCGACCCAACCACGGCCTCTACCACTGCTTCGGCTGCGGTGAGGGTGGTGACGTGTACTCGTTCCTGCAGAAGATGGATCACATCAGCTTCGTAGAGGCCGTCGAGCAGTTGGCGGATCGACTCAGCTACACGATTTCGTACGAGGGCGGCGGACCGTCCGTTCAGCGCGATCGCGGCACCCGTGCACGCTTGATCGCAGCAAACGCGGCGGCTCAGGAGTTCTACGCCGCTCGTCTGCGCGAACCCGATGCCCAGGCGGCTCGCGACTACCTCACCGAGCGAAACTTCGACGGTGCAGCGGCCCTGCAGTTCGGGTGTGGATACGCGCCAGAAGGTTGGGACACTCTCACAAAACACTTGATGTCCAAAGGTTTCGAGTTCAAAGAACTAGAAGCAGCCGGGCTGTCCAAAGAAGGCCGGCGAGGTCCGATCGACCGGTTCCATCGCCGACTTCTGTGGCCGATCCGCAGCGTCGCCGGTGACGTCATCGGCTTCGGTGCCCGCAAGCTCTTCGACGACGACACCATGCCGGGTAAGTACGTCAACACGCCGGAAACGATTCTCTACAAGAAGTCTCAGGTCTTGTTCGGCTTGGACCTCGCCAAGCGCGACATCGCCAAGGGACACCAGGCGGTAGTCGTCGAGGGTTACACCGACGTCATGGCGATGCATTTGGCCGGCGTCAAGACCGCCGTCGCTTCGTGCGGAACCGCCTTCGGTGAGGAGCACCTTGCGATGCTCCGCCGACTCCTGATGGACGACAGCTACTTTCGCGGTGAGATCATCTACACCTTCGACGGTGACGCCGCGGGGCAGGCCGCTGCGATGAAGGCGTTCGAGGGTGATCAAAAGATGGCCGGGCAGACGTTCGTCGCCGTCGCGCCCGACGGAATGGACCCGTGCGATCTGCGACTGAAGTCTGGTGACGCCGCCGTTCGCGACCTCGTGGCACGGCGCACTCCGATGTTCGAGTTCGTGGTGAAGTCCATCCTCACCGAACACGATCTGGAGACCGCTGAAGGTCGTGTCGAGGCACTGCGTCGTACCGTGCCCGTCGTTGCGCAGATCAAGGAATCAACTCTGCGCGACAGCTACGCGAATCTGTTGTGCGGATGGGTCGGTTGGGACGATCTTCCGTCGGTTCGACGACGCGTGCGTGACGAAGCTCGCAAACGGGCGTCGACGCGTGGATCGTCACCGGCGCCCAAGCGTCGTCAGGTTGTCGACCAACCTGCTGCCGATGCGCTTGCGCTGCCGATCGGAATCTCCAGGCCCCGGCCCAACGATCCCGCGCTCTCGACGCAGCGAGCTGTCCTCAAGGCCGCATTGCAGCACCCTGGCATCGCCGGCAGTGTCTTCGACTCGTTGCCGCCCGAGACGTTCACCCACCCCGCCTACGTTGTCATCAGACAGGCAATGGCTGACGCCGGTGGAACGAGCAAGGGACTCGGCGGCGCCGAGTGGATCGAAGTCGTCACCAAGGGCGTCGAAGACATGACGGTGGCCTCGGTTGTATCTGAGCTGGCCGTCGAACCGATGCCGTGTGACGAAGACACGGTTCCGCGCTACATCAACGGAGTGCTCGCACGACTGCAGGAAGCGTGGGTGGGCGAGCAGGTTGCCGACCTCAAATCCAAGCTTCAGCGCGTTTCACCTGCTGCAGCCCCCGAGGAGTACAACTCACTGTTCGGCGACCTCGTGGCGCTGGAGCAGTATCGCCGACAGCTGCGTGAGCAGGCTGTCGGCGACCAAAGCGTCTGACCTAGCGGTTTTTCTTCAACTGGTCGTGGGGGACCAGAATCGTAGTCTCCTCGTTGATCGGCTTCATCGGCTCGAGCTTGGGCTGAGTACTCAGTGAGTCGGCCAGCTTCTGCCGTGACGCGTCCAACACCTTCTTGGTGGCCGGACTGGTGGCCACCGCCTTCGCGGCCCGGCTGATCTGCTCGTATCGTGCGCGGCCCGCTTTGGTTCCCAGGACGTACCCAGCTGCAACACCGATCAACAAACGCATCATTCCTGCTTCCCTCCAGCACCGATCGTCCTGACTCCATCCTGCCTGATGACTCGCTGGGCAGGCGATTTGGTACTTCGGTGAAGGATTCGCTACAGTTTCTCAGGCAACGCCGGAACGGGCGAAGCGAGCAAGACAATCCCCTGTAGCTCAATTGGCAGAGCTTCCGACTGTTAATCGGACGGTTGCTGGTTCGAGTCCAGCCGGGGGAGCAGCAAAGCCCCTCACCTGAGAAATCGGGTGGGGGGCTTTCTTGTTGTGGTCTGATCTTGTTTTTGTCTGACCTAGTGCGCTCGCAGCAGACCCACCGATCGAAGTGCCGATTCGACGTCTGCCGCCTTGTTTGCTTGTTCGCCGCGAATTCCCAGCCGTCGAGCGCTGAGGACGTTCACCGGGTTGTCGTCGACGAAGAAGGTCTGCTGTGGACGCGCATCGAGCAACTCCAGCGCAGCCAGGAAGGCCGCAGGTTCGGGTTTGGTAGCTCCGAGCATGCAGGAGAAAACATGCTCGTCGATTGCCGATGGAGTTACGACACTCTCGATGGCGGCCAAGAGAACAGGTCCGTTGTCGGAGAGTGTGGCGACCACGACCCCCTCGCTTCGAAGCGCGATTGCGAGATCGATGACCGCGCGGTCCGGGATGAAGGCCTTGGCCCAGGCTCGGCGTAGCTCGTCGCGGTCACCAGGAAACCCGAGTCGTCGAAAGCGTTCCAGGATCGCGGTTTCGGAGTGAATGCCGAGATCGCATTCCTGGTCGAACCCGGACGCGAACACGAGGGCATGAATCTCGTCTTCCGTGACGCCGATGGCCGCAGCCAGTTCTGCGGCGCGACGGTCAGGCTCGAATCGACACAGCACGCCACCCAAGTCGAACAACACGAGTTCAGGTGGTCCGCTGTCGTTCGCCATGTCGCAGAGGATAGGCGGCATCAGCATCAGTGAACGCGAAGCGAAGATGATGGCGGCGGAGATGCGAAAAGCCCGACGCAATACTCTGCGTCGGGCTTTCGGCGGAACCGTCGAACTGTTCGGCCGGTGCGCCTACTTCGCTGCGCGATCCGACGGCTCGAACAGTCGGACGATGTGGCTGGGGTTGATGTAGTAGACACCATTCGGAGAATTGAGAACGAGAGTGTCTTCGGTGAAATCGGTGACGGTGCCGTTCAGCTTCGCGCCGTCGGACATGATGATCCGGATCGTGGCCTTCGAGTTCTTGAATTCGGTCAGTGCAAGCTTCATGTGGTGATCCTGTTCCGTGGGGTGTGCACTCCCACGGTATCGGCTCATCGCGCCTGTGCCGACCAACCTTGGAAGACTCGACTCGAAAGAGTGCAACGCGTCACCGCCTGCCCGATTGTGATCCGCGTCGGATGTGCCGGTAACATTCGGATTCGCCGCGATGCATCGCATCCGGATGGGGCGGTAGCTCAGTCGGTTAGAGCCGTGGACTCATAATCCATTGGTCGCGGGTTCGAGCCCCGCCCGCCCCACAGAATAATTGCAGCTCAAATGCACTTTTGAAGAATTCGGGATGGCGTCTTTTTGCGTATGCCCACATTCTGCCCACGTTCTCAATCAATCCACGCTTCCGGCTCTATGCTGGTCACCTTGCTCTCGGCATGGGCGGCAGCATCGATTTTCGATGCCACATCACCCCTGGTTCCCGCCGACAAATCGGGCGAACTCTTTGCGGTCGGGGTATCCCGGTGGGAAGTAGCAGTCACCGGGGGTGCGGAAGCGGAAGCCGGACCGAACGCAGGGCCGAATTATGTCGTGGCGAGATGCGCGATCAGCGGAACGAAATTGGCGGACTATCCGACGATTCGCAGAACTGATGGCCGAGCTTCGTTCGGCGTGCCGCGCTACGCAACTCTTACTCCACGGCGGGCCGACTAAGTGCGCCGACAATCAGGAGTAGAAGGAGTATCTATGACACGACCTTGGGTAAGCCGGTTTGGTCCGATGGTTCAGGCTGGAAGGACGCAGCCGGAACGGTCGTATGGCTGCGTTCACTACCCTTCGGCTGGTTAATAGCGACCACAACCAGAGGTATTACCGCGACCCAAAAGATCGGGTCTATATCCCGGAATTTGGTTGCCACTTCTGTTGCGCCTGTTACGAAGAAGGCGACCATGTACGCGAGTGGGTAGAACTGGCCTTTCCTGGCCCAGCATGCGGCGGACCTGGAGGCGACGAGTAGCAGTATGCCGACAGTGAAGGCAGTGAGTAGTCCGCCAGTCGCCAGTGAATTCACGAGCATGTTGTGTCCATGGAACGCGATATCTATAAGGTCGTTTCGTACTTTGCTGATCTCGCTGTACCAGGCTTGCCCGTTGCCGAATACAGGATTTTCGCGCCAGGCTGCGAGGCTGCCAATCCAGATCCTGCCTCTCGACGACAGTGCGTTGGCATCAGTTGTCATCAATGGAATTGTGACCATCGTGGCGGCCGCAGCCATCAGAGCCACTGCGGCCCACTTTCCACGGAGCGGGCTACTCAGGAGTTTTGCAATGAAGACTGCAGCAAAGGCGGCGAGAGTGGCGGCGAGCGCAGTCCTTGACCCGGACCACAAAACTGCAACTCCGACAATACCTATCAGCGTCCATCTTACGCGAGAGCTTTGTGTGAGTAGGACTGCTGGAGCACCAAGGGCCAGAATAACTCCGAGCACGTTCGGGTGGTTGTAAAACCCTGCGAGGAGAGTGGATCCGAAGTTCGCTTTTTCGGAATCAGTGAGTGCGCCACTGGCCCCTGCCATCAAGCCTTTTGCCGGTGCGACTAGTCCGAGCGTGATGCTGCCTGCGGCAACAAGCCCGATCATCGGTGCCAGTATCCTGAGGTCAGTGATTGTAGCGGAGAAGGCGTAGAGGGCGAGCACCACTGCCGGGTACGCCGCCGCGTGTATAGGCGGCACACCCGTTTCGTACATGGTGTGGGCGATGGCCAGTGCCCAGGGGGCTAGGCAAGCCCAAAGCGCGATCTGACTGTGTTCCCCCACCTCTAGGGAGGAGTTTTTACGGACGATTGCAAGTGCGCAGCACAGCAGGGTCAGGTAGATCAGAGCGTACGAAACTAGAGCCGCGGCCTGGGCTGTGGAGGCTACGTCAGCTACTGCGTTGGCGCGCCGCTTGGTCAGCGCGACTTGAGTGAGACCCGGGATGGTGCAGGCAAGGAACGCGACGATGAGGATTGTCGAGATTTGTTTCCGACTCGGGTTTGGCTGTTCATGTTGGTTGGCCGATTTGGTGCGCCGCATCCGTCCGGACGCCCATGGCATGACGAGAGTGGCGCCTGCTGAGACGGCCGTTCCGATGAAGATAACGAGGATGGCGGTGTCTACTGTCTTAGGTTCAAACATCGACACGGTCCAGCGCTAGGTGAGGCATCGTTTCATTGTCCGGTGCGCTGGTGCCTTGGCCTACGGGTTTTGGTGCGTGGATCGTGCGACGAAGGTCCTATTTGTTTGTCGGGTGTCGCTACAAAGCCCCAATCTCGTTGCGAGGTGAGTCGATCCTCTGCGTTTGCACAAGGATCTTTGCGGTTGCACATGAATGTCGCACCTTCGTCGATCTCAGACGAGATGGAGGTCTCGGATCCGGATACCCAATCCTCGACAAGTATCGGGAGCGCAGTGCAATTGGGCGCAACCGAGCGAGCGACGTGCCGGACGTGAAGGAAATGTAGGTACCTATCCGGGTATTTCAGCGTGTGTGCTCGACGTACAGAAGTGTCACGCTGTAGACGTGCCTAACGGTGTAGGTACAAGGCAGTCGAGCCGTCCCCCCCCCGCGGCTCGGCTGCACCCAACTGTTGAGGTGGGGACCGAATAGACGCGTTAGAACTGTCGGCTGAAAGTTCCGTACCGACTCGGAGAGGGATGCGACTCGGGACCGTACGCGCAGCTACGAGATCGGTTGTCTTACGCCAGGTTCGTGATCACCGGCCCCATCATGGACAGCCGTCCTCGGTCCGCGATCGTGGCCGACGTAAACGGTCGAAATCCGTTCCACAGCTGAGCAATCCACGCCGCTATTCGTTGACGCGCTGACCGGCAGCCGACTGTCGGAAACGACTCCACGCGAGGAACGGCAACGATAGTGGGCCCCGCAACTGCGGGGCCCTTTCCCTGTCTGAAAAGCGCTGTCGGACTTGGGTCATCACCATTGAGGACTTCGTGCTCGATCACTGGAAACGAGAGCCAACGAGGGCTGTCTCGCCGTCCTTGTCTGCGTCGGATCCATTTTGCCGAGCTTCGTGAATTGCAGAATCCGCAGCCCGCGAGAGCTCAGTAGTTGCCTTGATCGGGTGCAAAACCGGGCAATCGGAACAAAACACTTGTCGATGCGTTACAACTATTGTAAAAGTGTAACGACGAACTGCAAGTGAACAGCAACTTGAAGGTCTCGCTACCGGAAGCCGATGGGCGCCGGGGGAGATTCGTCTGCTGTCGATGGACGCGACGCCGTTGGGCGGCACGGATAAAGGCTCTGTGAATTGCGCCGGGTCGCACCCCTGATCAACCTGACAGACCAACGTAACGGAGAACATACTGTGACAATCAAGAACTCGATCGGGCCTGGTGTCGAAGCCGATCATGGAAACAGGCTGTTTGGCAACACTATTCGATCGCCTGAAGGTGAGGAACTGGTCCAGCGGCTGAATGCCATGTTCGAGCGAGCGAACAGCGCAGGTCAGGTGGTGAATCAACGAGAACTCTCGACCGTGCTTTCTGTGCGGAGATCCGAGGGTTCGCCGGTCGACCGGTCGATTCCGGCGCCTGACAGGCTGATGCATGCGATCGAGGGACTCTCGTACGAATCCCTTTCCCTGTTGATTTGTGCGGCCGAGCATTTACTGCGTTCGGAAGGGGTACATGTCGACTCGACGCCCTTCACGTGAGGGGCGACGAGACCCGTCGAGGAAATCGAAGTGATCGGTCCGTCGCCGACGAACGAGTATTTTGTCACGAACGGAATGACGTAGTTACGTCGTCGTTTGTAATTCTGTTGTGCGACCGGCGAATCAGGCCTCCGGCGTTGCTCGGTCGCACGATCCCGATTTCGCTGCTTCGAAGGCTTCTTGGGTGCGCTCACGCGCCTCAGCGTCGAATCCTCTTCAGTCGTCGTGCGGTCCGCTCGTGTCATCGCGGACTCGATCGATCGGTGACGCGGAATCAGTCGGAGTAGGTCCCAGTTCTTCGGCCGATCCGAGTATCGACCGGCAAATCTTGTCGACGGAGTCAGATGCCGATACCGGCACAGAAATACGGATCAACATTCACCTCGGGAAGCCGCATGAAGTGAATTGACTATCGCAGTCTGCTGTTGTGGTGTGAACGTTGCCCAGGCGCTGGCGGAACCCACGAGTTCAGGGACATCGTTCCATCCAGGGCTCTGTAGCCGGGCCAACGCCGCCTCGACCGTCCCGAAAACTTCGAGGTACGCATGTGCGTCGTCGCATGTGAAGGCGAGTTCGTGGGGTTCCGCGTCGCCCACGTCCCCGCCACACGAAGTAAGCATCAGCACGAATGGAGTCGCAATAGCGATCATGATTCGCTTCATCGGCCAATCGAAGCAGACTGACCCCGCCCTGGCGGACTATTCTCGATCCATGCCGATCACCCCGGATACAAAGAACTGGACCTGGGTCCTCGAACGCCCATGCGCCGAGTGCGGGTTTGATTCGTCCGCTGTGGCGTTCGCGGATGTTCCAGATCTTGTGCGTAGCAATGCCGTCTCGTGGGCCGAGGTACTGGAGCGCGAGAATGTGACGGAGCGACCGGACAGCGAAACATGGTCAGCGCTGGAGTATTCCGCCCACGTACGCGACGTGTTCCGGATCTTCAAGGTGCGGTTGGAACAGATGCTCGAATTCGACGATCCGCGATTCGAGAACTGGGATCAGGACGCAACAGCCGAGGCCGAGCGGTACAACGACCAAGATCCGGCAAAGGTGGCATCGGAATTGTCCGACGCCGCGGCGGAGGTCGCGAATGCCTTCGAAACCGTGCCAGAGGGCAGCCGCCAACGACGGGGTCTCCGCAGTGACGGATCGGCGTTCACCGTCGAATCGTTGGCGGCCTACTTCATTCACGATCCGATCCATCACCTGCACGACGTCTCGGTGTAGTCAGAGCCCGCGCACCTCCTCGAGGGTTCTTCTGGCTCCGACGGAGTGCAATGAGTCGAGGGTCTTTCGGAAGCTTGCGACAAATCGGCGATCGTCCACGAGATCGCCGAACACTTGTCGGTACCCGATGAAGGCCAACGGGTCGCTCGACTGTTTCTGGGCGAGCGGCACCAGAGTGTCCGACAGCTGATCGACGACGGTGATGGGATCTCCGTTCTCGTCTGTGCCCTCGGCGTAGCGGGCCCAGCTAGCGACAATTGCGGTGGACAGGTTGATCGACCCACCGGTGTCGAGTTGGGTCCGGATGACGGGCAACAGCCACTTGGGAATTCGATCGGACGACTCGGCGCACAGACGTGCAATCGTGTCGCGGATCTGGGGGTTCGAGAATCGTTCGATGAGGGTCTTCTTGTACTGATCCAGGTCGACGCCGGGTACCGGGTCAAGGGTCGGCGTCGCTTCGAGATTCATGTAGTCGAGCAGGAACCCCGACAAGAGTTCGTCCTGGCATGCCTCGTGGACCAGGCGGTATCCGGCAAGGTAGCCGAAGTAAGCGATGCCTTGATGGCCGGCATTGAGAAGGCGCAGTTTCATCAGTTCGTACGGGCGAACATCCGGCACGAGATTGACGCCGGCATTCTCCAGAGGTGGCCTGCCTGAGGTGAACTCGTCCTCGAGGAACCACGCGGTGAACGGCTCAGCCGCGACCGGCCACTGATCTTCCACGCCAAACGTCTCGGCGATCTCGGTGGTCACCTCGGCTGTCGTGACGGGTGTGATCCGGTCGACCATGGAGTTGGGGAAGGCGCCGTTCTCGTCGATCCATTCCGCAAGTTCGGGATCTTTCAGAGCGGCGAAGGCTTCGACAGCCGTCTTGGCGACCGATCCGTTGCCTTCGATGTTGTCGCAACTCATGATCGTGAACGGGGCGAGGCCCCGGTCGCGACGGAGTGCGAGTGCCGCACAAATCAGACCGAAGGTGGTGCGGGGGAGTGTTCCCGGCTCGAGATCGTGCATTACATCGGGATCGGACGCGTCGAACTCACCCGTAGTGTGCGAGATGTTGTATCCGCCCTCGGTGATGGTGAGAGATACGATTTTCGTCGATTCGGATGCCATCTTTTCGATCACCGCCTCCGGATCCTCCGGAGCGAACAGGTACTCGACGATCGACCCGATGACCCGGGCCTCGAGGGTTCCGTCGGAATGCTTGAGCGCCAGCGTGTAGAGGCCGTCCTGCGCGCGGAGTGCGTCTTTCATTCGCTTGTCCGACGGCATCACTCCCACTCCGCAGATTCCCCAGTCGAAGCCCTCACCGCGTCGCAGGAGAGCATCGATGTACATGGCCTGGTGTGCACGGTGAAAGCCTCCGACACCGAAATGCACTATGCCGGTAGTAACTTTGCTCCGGTCGTAGGTCGGCACTTCGAGTGCAGCATCGAAGTCGAGCAGGGTCTTCGTATTGAGTTCCATGAAAGTACTAGTCTCCTTCGGCGACAATGACTACGGCTTTGATGCTGCCGGGAATGCGATCGGCCACCAGGGCCTCTTGCGACTGTTCGAGTGAAAAGCGTGCTGTGACCATCGAGTCCAGATCGACGCGCCCGGCAGCGACCAGTGCGGCGGCGATCGGCCACGTGTTGGCGTATCGGAACACTCCGGTGAGCATCAGTTCGCGATTCTGAATGATCGGGACCGGCAACGGTATCTCGTCGGCACCCATTCCGACCAGAACGACGGTTCCAGCGGGCCGAACTGCGTGAATCCCGTCGATCACTGCGGCCGTGGCCCCCGACGCGTCGATGAATGCGTCGACGGCCAGCGAGCGTACGTCGCTTACATGGGGATCAACGACGGTTGTTGCGCCGAATTTCAGTGCCACATCACGCCGGGCCGCGTCGATGTCCGAGACGATGACTTCCGTCGCGCCGAATGCCTTGGCCACCTGCGTCGTCACGATTCCTACCGGGCCGGCGCCGGCGATCAACACCCGAGAGCCGGCAGTGATCCCCGCCTTCTGGGCTGAGGCGATCCCTACGGAAAGTGGCTCGAACAGCGCAGCTGCCTCGTAGGACACGGAATCTGCGATGGGATGGGCGAAGTCGGCACCGATCGTGACGTAGTCGGTCAGCGCACCGTCGATCGGCGGCGTCGCGAAGAACTCCATATGAGGGCAGAGGTTGTATCTGCCTGCCTTGGATTCGGGACTTGTCGGATCGGGCTTCTGAGGCTCGATGGAGACACGCTGCCCGATGCGTCTTGGGTCGACGCCGTCACCGACCGCAGCGATGCGTCCCGATGCTTCGTGTCCGAGAACGAGCGGTGAGTTGACTACGTAAGGGCCGATGCGACCTTCGTGAAAGTAGTGCGCGTCCGACCCGCACACGCCCACGGCATGGATGCGAACGAGGACTTCACCCGCCTTCGGGGACGGTCGTGGTCTCTCGACCATCTGCATCTTTCCGGTCTCGACGAGGACATTTGCCCGAATTGTCGCAGGTAGATCGACGGATTCTCCGGAAACTGTTGTGTGGGTCACAACGTAGATGTTAGCTTAATGAGCATAAGAACATCTAGTGAGCATTTGCTCACGATCAAGAAACTTTGAACCTGATGCACAAGGAGACCGCGTGAACCAGTCGGCTCAGCCCACAGGACTCAAGACGTCGAAGTTGCCCGCTTCCGAAGATGTGCGGCTCGCCTTGCGGGCAGCGACCATGTATCACCTCGAAGGTGCCACTCAGGCGGAGATTGCAGCGAAGTTGGGCGTCTCGCGGCCGACAGCCGGGCGACTGTTGGCCAGGGCGCGGACGCAAGGTTTGGTCAGGGTCGAGATTTTGGTACCGCCTGAGCTCGAAGGTTCGGTGAACACGGAGTTGGAATCGAAGCTGGAGAAGCACTTCGGGTTGGCCGAAGTGTTGATCGTCCCCGAAGCGATTTCGGATGCGGACGACCCGGACTTCGACGCACTCGGTCGAAGAGCAGCGGAAGTTCTGGTTCGTCGTCTGCAGCCGTCGAGCGTTCTCGGGTTTACCTGGGGTCCGGAAACCGTTGCGGTAGCAGGATCTTTGCCAGACAAGGCCGCGAAGTGCTCGGCTGTGGTACAACTTGACGGCTCCATGACGGTGACCGACTACCAAACCGGTGTCGACTTCACCATCGGCCGATGTGCACAACAGTTGCAGGCCAATCCTATTCGTCTCAACGCTCCGCTGTATGCCGACCCGGCGACTGTGGAGTCGATGCGAAACGACTCGGTGATCTCGAAGGCGCTGCATGCCGGAACTGATTCCGACATCATGGTTTTCGGAGTTGGTGCCGTCTCGACGGCCACGACCTTGTTTGCCGGTAGCTTCGTCGACTCGACCATGCTGGACGAGTTGGAAAGTCGAGGCGCTGTCGGTGAAATCGGCGGCCGCTTCTACACGATCGACGGCAATCCAGTGGAGGGGCCACTGCCTGAGCGAACGGTCTCCGTATCGCTCGACGCAGTGAAATCCTGCGATCAGACGATTCTGATTTCGGGGGGAACACACAAACGCCAGGCCGTTCTGGGCGCATTGCGCGGAGGTTTGGCAAACGTACTCGTCACCGACGTCGAGTGCGCCCAGTGGCTGCTCGAAGGCTAGCGATCTCACGAGTTTCGCGGTCCGAGCGCGCGACTGACACGCAAGTGTGAAGGAAGGTAATCCGTGAAAACAGGAAGACGAGTGTGGGGCGCTGCCGCGGCGGCGCTCTGCCTCCTGGTGTCGGGATGTGCGGGCGCTGGTGCGCTCGGTGGTTCCGGCGAACGAACAGTCACCATCGCGATGGTGTCGAACTCGCAGATGCAGGACGCCATCAAACTGGCGCCGGCTTTCGAAGCCGAGAACCCTGGCATCGACCTCAAATTCGTCAGCCTTTCCGAGAACCAGGCGCGCGCCAAGATCACGGCCTCGACGGCAACCGGCGGCGGTGAGTTCGACGTCGTGATGATCAGCAACTACGAGACACCTCAGTGGGCCGCCAACGGTTGGCTCACGAACCTGTCCGAGTATGCAGACAAGACGCCCGGTTTTGACGAGGACGACTTCGTACCGTCGATCAAGACTTCTCTGTCATACGAGGACAGTATGTACGCGGTTCCGTTCTACGGGGAGTCGTCGTTCCTGATGTACCGCAAGGATCTGTTCGATCAGGCGGGGATAACAGTTCCCGAAGACCCGACGTGGCAAGAAGTCGCAGGTTGGGCAGCGCAGTTCGACAACCCGGATGCCAAGATGGCGGGAATCTGCTTGCGCGGAAAGCCTGGCTGGGGTGAGGTACTCGCACCGCTGAACACAGTGATCAACACCTTCGGTGGACGCTGGTACGACGAGAATTGGAATGCGCAGCTGACCAGTCCGCAGGTCGAGGATGCGGTTCAGTTCTACGTGGACACGGTCAAGGAGCACGGTCAGCCGGGTCCTGCCACAAGCGGATTCGGTGAATGTGCAACACAATTCGCGCAAGGCAACACGGCGATGTGGTACGACGCGACGTCGGCTGTGTCGGTTCTCGAGGACCCTGCGTCGTCGAAGGTAGTCGGCAACATCGGATATGCGAAGGCCCCGAAGGTCGAGAAGTCCGATCCTGGTTGGCTCTACACGTGGGCGCTCGGAATCCCGGAGTCGGCAAAGAACAAAGATGATGCCTGGAAGTTCATTTCCTGGATGACGAACAAGGACTACATCCAGAAGGTCGGAACCGAACTCGGCTGGTCGAGAGTTCCTCCGGGAAGTCGCCTATCGACCTACGAGATTCCGGAATATCAAGAGGCCGCACAGGCATTCGGTCCGATCACCCTCGAATCGATCAACAATGCAGATCCGAAAAACCCTACAGTGCAACCGGTTCCGTACACCGGCGTCCAGTTCCTAACCATCCCTGAGTTTCAGGACCTGGGCACTCGCGTCAGCCAGCAGATCAGTGCGGCCATCGCGGGTCAGAAGAGCGTGAAAGAAGCACTCGAACAATCCCAGCAGTATGCCGAGGTGGTCGGCAAGACCTATCAGGAGAACCGATGACTACGGTTGCCGAGCCCAGAACTACGGTGGACGACGCGCCACCGGTCCGTGTCGAAAAGAAGATCTCCCGCGCCGAGGGTTGGCGTCGTAGAGGTCCCCTGTTGCCGGCGTTGATCTTTTCGATCGTCGTCACCCAGATTCCGTTTCTGTTCACCCTCTACTACTCGACGCAGTCGTGGAACCTTGTCCGGCCGGGATCGCGGCACTTCAACGGGTTCGACAACTACATCGAGGTTTTCAAGGACAGTCAGTTTCGGGAAGTCGCGGTCAACACGGTCATCATGATCGTGGGGACGGTCATCGTTTCGGTGATCCTCGGACTCGCGTTGGCACTGCTACTCGACAGAGCCTTCCTCGGTCGCGGGATCGTGCGGACACTGCTGATCACGCCGTTTCTCATCACCCCCGTCGCTGGCGCATTGCTCTGGAAGACAACAATGTTCGACCCGGTGTTCGGTATCGTGAACTTCGTCCTCCAGCCTTTCGGTGTCGGCCAGGTCGACTGGGTCAGCAAGTTTCCGCTCGCCGCCGTCATGATCAATCTGATCTGGCAGTGGACGCCTTTCATGATGCTGCTCATTCTGGCCGGCTTGCAGTCCATGCCCCGAGACATCCTCGAAGCCGCACGGGTGGACGGAGCCAAGCCGTTTGCGATGTTCCGCGAACTGACACTGCCGCACCTGCGCCGTTTCATCGAACTCGGTGCAGTTCTGGGTGCGATCTATCTCGTGAACACCTTTGACGCGGTGTACATGATGACGTCGGGCGGGCCAGGCGTGGCCAGTTCGAACCTGCCGTTCTACATCTACCAGCGCGCGTTCCTCGGCTTCGACGTAGGTCAAGCTGCGGCGATGGGTGTCGTGACAGTGATCGCGACCATCATCGTGTCGACACTTGCGCTCCGATTGATCTTCAAGAGCTTCACCGGCAGCGAGGAGGCGGCGTGATGACTGCCGTAGAGACGACAAGCGTGACGACCGACAAACCCGTCGTCAAGAAAAAGAAGAGCAGTAAGTTCAGTCCGTGGTCGGTCGTGGCGTGGATCGCCGCTCTGGGATTCTTCTTCCCGGTCTTCTGGATGGTCCTGACCGCATTCAAGACCGAGGCAGACGCCTACACGGATCCGCCGAAGTTGTTCTTCACCCCGACGCTCGAGCAGTTTCGTGCCGTTCTCGATTCCGGTCTCGGCACGACGCTGGCGAACTCGGCATTTGCCACAGGAATGTCGACGATTCTTGTTCTGCTACTGGGTGTTCCGGCGGCTTTTGCGCTCTCGCTTCGCCCGGTGAAGAAGACTCAGGATGTGCTGTTCTTCTTCATCAGTACCAAGATGCTCCCAGTCGTCGCTGCAATCGTGCCGCTGTACGTGATCGTCAACGACATCGGATTGCTCGACAATATCTGGGCGCTGGTCATCTTGTACACATCGATGAATCTGCCGATCGCAGTGTGGATGATGCGTTCGTTCTTTCTCGAAGTCCCCGGCGAACTTCTCGAAGCTGCCAGCATGGACGGCGCGAGTTTGTGGACCTCGGTTCGCGAGGTGATCCTCCCGCTGATCTCGCCCGGAATTGCTGCGACTGCGCTGATCTGCGTGATCTTCTCGTGGAACGAATTCTTCTTCGCCGTCAACCTGACAGCTGTTCAAGCACAGACGATTCCGGTCTTCCTGGTCGGGTTCATCACCGGCGAGGGCCTGTACTGGGCTCGGCTCTCCGCGGCAGCGACCATGGCGGCATTGCCCGTCATCCTGGCCGGTTGGTTCGCCCAGAACAAACTGGTGCGCGGCCTGTCCTTCGGTGCAATCAAATAATTCTCCTCACCCTCTCAGGAGTTCGTCATGGCTGAAATCTCGTACCAGAAAGCGTCTTGCATCTACGAAGGTGCCGGGACCCTCGCTGTCGATTCACTCGATCTCGACATCAACGACGGGGAGTTCATCGTGCTCGTCGGTCCGTCAGGTTCCGGAAAGTCCACGGCCCTGCGCATGTTGGCAGGGCTCGAGGACATCGATTCCGGCGCGATCACCATCAACGGCAAGGACATGACCGATGTCCCGTCCAAGGATCGCGACATCGCAATGGTCTTCCAGAATTACGCGCTGTACCCCAACAAAACCGTCGGGGAAAATATGGGGTTCGCGTTGAAGATGCGCGGTGTGCCCGTCGAGGAGCGTAAGAAGAAAGTGGCCGAAGCGGCCAAACTGCTTGACCTGACTGACTATCTCGACCGCAAGCCGGCCAAGCTTTCCGGTGGTCAACGGCAGCGAGTTGCCATGGGCCGAGCTATCGTTCGTGAACCGCAAGTGTTCTGCATGGACGAGCCGCTCTCCAACCTCGACGCAAAGCTACGCGTCCAGACCCGCACGCAGATCGCGGCGTTGCAGCGTCGTCTCGGAACCACCACCGTCTACGTCACGCACGATCAGGTGGAAGCGATGACGATGGGTGATCGCGTGGCAGTGCTCAAGGGCGGCAAGTTGCAACAATTCGCTTCTCCGACCGAACTTTACGATCGGCCGGCCAATGCGTTTGTTGCCGGCTTCATCGGATCTCCAGGTATGAACTTGGTAACGGCGCCGGTCAGTTCGGGTGGGGTGCGTTTCGGCGACGTCGAGGTTCCGCTGGACCGCGAGCAGATGGCGGCAATCGCCGCGGCCGGTCTGGCTTCGGTCACAGTGGGAATTCGGCCCGAGCAATTCCAGGTGGTTGCTGCCGGAGACGGAATCGCAGCTCAGATCGACCTGGTAGAGGAACTGGGCAACGAGTCGTACATCTACGCACACGTGCCTGGTACCGAAGCCGACCCGATCTCGCTCGTTGCACGCACCGGCGGTCGATCGAAGCTGCAGTACGGCCAGACGCTGGGCTTCGAGCGGGTGGACGGCCTCGTTCACCTCTTCGACCCGGCTACGGGCGAGCGTGTGGGTAGCTGAATCCCATCACATCTATCTTCGACTGGTGAGAAGGTTAGGGTCTACCGATGAGTGATACACGCGAACGATCCGTCGTGGTGTGTGGTGAGGGATTGGTTGATCTGGTTCCGGTGGGGGAGAACTTCTCACCCAAGTTGGGCGGTGGACCGTTCAACGTTGCGATTGCACTGGGTCGACTCGGATCCGACGTGGGATTCGTCTCTCGCTTGTCCACAGACGCTTTCGGAGATCGGATGATCGACTCGCTGGCCGCGTCCAATGTCGACACAACTGGGGTCGAACGTGGGCCCGAGCCGACAACTCTGGCCGTCGTGAACCTTGCAGCGGACGGAGGTGCGCGGTATTCCTTCTACCTCGAGGGAACGGCGGATCGACAGTTCGCGCTGCCGAAACTTCCCTCTGCCCGGGCATTCTCGTTCGGAACGCTGTCGCTGGTGCTCGAGCCCGGGGCCTCTGCCTACGAAGCTTTGCTGCACGAAGCACACGCCCGCGGTCGACTCACCATGGTCGACCCCAACATTCGTCCGGCGGTGATCTCCGACCCGGACGCGTATCGACGACGGTTTCGTTCGTGGTTGCCCGCCATCGATATTCTCAAAGTGAGCGACGACGACGCGAAGTGGTTGGGTTCGGTCGACGGCGCCGAGTGGCTCCACGAAGGCGTCGGCGCCGTCCTGCTCACCCGTGGTGGTGACGGGTTGCGGTTGATCACCGAGGAACTCGATGTTTCGGTGCCGGCGCCCGCGGTCGACGTCGCGGACACGATCGGTGCGGGCGATACCGTTCACGGAGCCCTGTTGGCCTACCTTGATCGTCACGACGCACTCGACGTCGCTGTTGTGCGTGCGTTCACCGAGGCAGATTGGTCGGCCGCGTTGACCTTTGCCGCACGCGCGGCAGCCGTCACCGTGTCACGTCCCGGGGCGGATCCGCCGTGGTCAAGGGAGTTGGGCCTGCCCGTCTAGCACTGGGGACCACCGCCCTACTGCGAGCGCAGTACGTCGAACTGCCTACCTGTGCACGATGTGCGACGGGGTCGTGTATCGGCACAGTGACACGCATGTCGATATTCCTGTACAAACTCTCGCGACTCGCGTTTCGGCGCCGTTGGGCAATGGTGGGCTTCTGGGTCGTCCTGCTGGTGGCGGGCGGAGTAGGCGCAGCAACGCTGTCCGGTCCGACCGTCAATACGTTGTCGATTCCGGGCACCGAATCACAAGCGGCGCAAGATCTTCTGGCTGAAAGATTTCCGCAATCGTCCACCGACGGAGCCAGTGCTCGCATCGTCTTCGAATCTCCGGCGGGCACGACGCTCACCGATCCGGCGATTCGACAATCCGTCAGTGACTTGGTCTCTGCGCTCGGGAAGGATCCTGAGATTGCAGCGGTATCGGATCCGTATGCCTCCGGCGGAGTGTCGCCGACTGGGACGATCGGATACATGCAGGTCTCCTATACCGCCGACTCGATGGACTTACCGGACAGTTCGAAAGAACTGCTCGAGTCCGCCGTCCACGACGCCGCGGATTCAGGGCTGGCAGTCGATGTTGCCGGCAACGTGCTGATGGAAAGCAGCGCCGAATCGATGGGAGAGGTGATCGGAGTCGCGATCGCCGCGGTGGTGCTGACCGTCACCTTCGGTTCCTTGGTTGCGGCGGGGCTTCCCTTGATCAGCGCGTTGATCGGCATCGGCATCGCGATCTGCACGATCACAATCGCAACTGGTTTCATCGAATTAGGTTCGAGCACAACCGTCCTGGCAATGATGCTGGGGCTCGCCGTGGCGATCGACTATTCGCTCTTCATCGTCTCGCGCTACCGCTCCGAACTACGTGACGGACATGATCCAGAAATTGCTGCGGGCCGCGCAGCGGGGACTGCGGGTTCGGCCGTAGTGTTCGCGGGGTTGACGGTGCTCATCGCATTGGCAGGACTGTTCGTCGTGAACATCCCGTTCCTGACGAGCATGGGTCTGGCTGCAGCATTCGCAGTTGCTGTTGCAGTGGTGATTTCACTGACGCTGCTGCCCGCCACACTCGGATTTGCAGGGTCGCGCGTCATGAGTCGGTCTGATCGTCGACTGCTGGCGTCCGGCGGTGAACTGACACACCGGAAACAGTCGGAGGGGGCGGGCTCGCGATGGGCCGAGTTCGTGATCCGGCGTCGAGTTCCGGTTTTGCTCGCGTCAGTCCTCGGGCTGGGATTGCTGGCGATCCCCACATTCGGAATCAACCTGAGTTTGGCGAGCCCACCAGTGCCCGACACAACTGCCGCCAGGGCTACCGACCGACTATCCGAGGGGTTCGGTGCCGGGTTCAGCGGTCCGCTCATGGTGGTCGTCGACGTTGCCGACGCCGCAGATCCGGCAGCGGCATTGAGCGGCGCCCAGGAAAAGCTCGGTGCTCTGCCCGACGTAGCGGCAGTGACGCCGCCAGCACTCAATCAGGCCGGCGATACAGCAGTCATCACGGTGGTTCCCTCGAGTGGCCCGGAAACCGAGGCAACAAAGGCGCTCGTCGCAGATATACGTGAGGTCGCCGGATCACTGACCGACGAGACCGGAGCCACGATGTCGGTCACCGGTCAGACAGCGTTGACGATCGACGTTTCGGATCGCCTGGCCGACGCCCTGGTTCCCTACCTCGCATTGGTCGTCGGCCTCGCCTTCATCCTCCTGATGTTGGTGTTCCGCTCGATCTTGGTACCACTCAAGGCAACTCTCGGATTTCTGCTCTCGATCGGTGCGACGTTCGGTGTGCTGGTCGCGATCTTCCAGTGGGGTTGGTTCGCCGGCATTCTCGGAATCGAAGGTCAAACCGGATCAGTTGTGGCGATGTTGCCCATCTTCATGATTGGCATCGTCTTCGGGTTGGCGATGGACTACCAGGTGTTCCTGGTGACCAGAATGCGTGAAGCGTTCGTCCACGGTGACGGACCGGATGAAGCAGTCGTGAAGGGCTTCGACCAGGGCGCGCGAGTGGTCACGGCCGCGGCGCTGATCATGATCGCCGTTTTCGCGGGCTTCATCTTCGGCGGCGACGCCTTCATCATGCAGATCGGACTCGGACTCTCGTTCGCGGTTCTGTTCGACGCCTTCGTGATTCGTATGACCGTCGTACCGGCCGTCATGTCCCTGTTGGGCTCGAGGGCATGGTGGTTCCCCTCATGGCTGGACCGGTTGGTCCCGAACGTCGATGTCGAGGGGGAGCAGTTGACTGCGCTGCTCGCAGATTCGAAGGAATCCAGTGAACCCACGAGCGACAAGTTGTCGGTGTGACCCGGATACGGTAGATCGATGACTTCGACATCGACGTGGGGTCGATGGTGTGCGGAACACCCGCGCACCATCGACCTGGCACTGGCGATTCTCGTGCTCCTTGCCACGTGGACGGCGCACCGCATCGCGCTCGACGGCAATGACACCCGCGAGGTCACGGTTGTGGGAGTGCTTGTAACAGCGATCGCAGCGGCAACCATCGTGTTCCGAAGGCGCTATCCGTTCTCGGCACTGGCGGTGGCAGTACTCCTCGGCGTATTGATGATTGCGCTGTCAGCGCCGCCGAATGCCGGCACAGGTTCCGCAGCGATGGTGTGCCTCTACTACGTTGCCAGCACGAGTGACCGCCGGAGGACCTTCTTCGCAGCGGCGAGCACAGTCAGCTCGCTGATGCTCGTCACAATCTTCCTGGGAGTGGGGAACAATCTCCTGCAGGAGGCACTGGGGTTGTTGGCTTGGTTGCTGATGGCAAGTTTTGCCGGCGCCGAGGTCCGTTCTCGCCGAGCCTATCTGGAGTCCGTGGAGGCGCGCGCGGTGCAAGCGGAAAGAATGCGCGAGGACGAGGCCCGACACCGCGTCGTCGAAGAAAGGATGCGGATTGCGCGAGACCTGCACGACGTTGTCGCGCACCACATTGCCTTGGTCAACCTGCAAGTCGGGGTCGCGTCGCACTTGATCGGGAAAGACCCCGAGAAGGCGACGACTGCACTACGCGGAGTGGAGGAAACGTCCAAGGCGGCACTCGATGAAATTCGGGCCACGGTCGGAGTTCTCCGTGACGCTCAGGACGGTGATCGCTCGATGAAGCCGGCTCCGGGGCTTTCGGATCTACCGGCACTGGTGGATCAATTCGTCAGTGCGGGAATGGAAATCGAAGTGCGCGCTGTGGGTTCGCTGCGCCCTCTCGGGCCAGCAGTAGACCTCACGGCGTACCGAATTATCCAGGAAGCACTCGTGAATGCGAGCAAGCATGCGTTGCCAGGGGCCGTCACCGTGTCGTTGTCGTACGAAGCCGAGGTTCTGGTGCTGTCGGTCGAAAACTCCGGAACGGCAGTGCCTTCGACGTCACCGCCCGGGTACGGACTGCTGGGAATGAAGGAGAGGGCACAGGCAATGGGAGGCGAGGTCTCAGCAGGATTCCGCGCGGACGGGGGATTTCGTGTGGACGCCCAACTGCCGCTTGTCTCGGTGTCCAGGGGTTCGGAGAGTGGGGAGTCGTGAGTATTCGGGTGGTAGTGGCAGACGATCAGGCGCTCTTCCGTCAAACGCTTGCGCTGCTGATCGGTTCGGAAGAGGACATGGAGGTGGTCGCCGAGGCGGCAGACGGAGAGCAGGCATTCCAGGCGGCGATCGAGCACCGACCCGACGTTGTATTGATGGACATTCGAATGCCAGGCACCAGCGGAGTCGAAGCGACCGCCATGATTGCCGATCATCCGGATTTGACCGACGTGCGCGTGTTGATCCTTACCACCTTCGAAGTGGATGAGCATGTGGCACAGGCGATCCGGGCTGGAGCCAGCGGCTTCATCGGCAAAGGAATCCGAGCGGAGGATCTACTCGATGCTGTTCGGACGGTCGCAGGTGGGAACTCTTTGCTGTCGCCGATTGCGACCAGCGCGTTGATTTCTCGGTTCCTTTCCACTCCGTCGCGGGCCGACTCGACTTCTGGGATTTTCGGTCAATTGACACCACGCGAACTCGAAGTGGTAACCCTCGTTGCCCTCGGGATGTCCAACGACGAAATCGCCGCGGAATTGGTGATCAGCGCGGTCACGGCAAAAACCCATGTGAATCGGGCGATGACGAAACTGGATGTCCGCGACCGCGCGCAACTGGTGGTTCTCGCATATCAATGCGGTGTGGTGATTCCGGGACGCTCGGTGGATTGACTCGAAAAACTCTTGACTCGAACGGGTGTTCGAGTATGATATGGGGAGGGGATCGGGGGATTCAATGAGTGTCTTGTTGTCGGATGTGGTGTCTGGTTCTGCGGTGGGGTTACGTGGACGTCTGTGGCGGTTGACTGCTGCGGAGTTGCGCGCTGCTGCTGTCGAGGCGAGTGCGGAGATTCTGCGCCTGGAAGCCGTTCGTGTTGCGGTGGTCGACGAACTCTCGTTGCGCCCGGATGATCAGGTGATTGCCAGCCGCGGTGTGGGGTCCTGGTTGGCGGCGAACACGATGTTGCAGGTTCGGGACGGGAAGAAGATCGCCGCGTTGGGCGCGGCGTTGCGGCCGCTTCCGGGTGTGGCGGCTCGGTTCGGTTGTGGGGATTGCTCCTTCGATCATGCCGTGTTGATCGTGGCGTTCTGTGAATCACCACCGAAGGGGATGCCGGAGGAGGCGCTCCCGAAGTGCATCGATTTGTTGCTCGCTGCTGCGTCGGGTGTGGAGGCGACGACGACGAAAGTGCGGAACGTGATCGCGACGTTGGAGCGGTTGTTCGAATCGGATGAGATTCCGCCCGCCGAGGATGTCGATCTCAACGAGTTGCGGATCGCGTCGACGCTCAATGGTCGGGTGGTGGTGCGTGGGGATTTCGACGCCCTGACCGGTGAAATGTTGTTGTCGGCGTTGTCGAATCTGACGATGCCGACCCCCGCTCCGGATGGAACCCCGGATTCTCGGTCGGCGGCGAAACGCACTGCGGACGGGTTCACCGAACTGATCCGCCGTTACCTGGACTGCGCCAAAACAGGCACAGACGGTGGTCAACGCCCGCACGTGAACGTGCACATCAACGCTCGGGATCTCGCTGAGCATCGGGACTGCGCCGCGACACCCTCCACTGCTGATGACGGAATGGCTGTATCGGATCTCGATGTCGGGCACATGCCCTGGCTCGGACCGCTGTCGGTGTCGCAGACCAGGCTTCTCGGGTGTGATTGTTTCCTGTCCACGGTTCTGCTCGACGATCACGGCGCACCGCTCGATGCGAAACCCGGAAAACGATTGGTCACCCCCGAACAGCGAGTGGCGTTGATCGCCCGAGACAGGGGCTGCGCGTTCCCGGGGTGTTCATGTGTGCCTGCCTGGACGGATGCGCACCATATCCGGCACTGGGCCAACGGTGGCCCGACGGTGATGAACAACCTTGTCCTGCTGTGCCGTTCGCACCACCGGTTGATGCACCGGAAATCCGGGTTCGTCGGGAAATGGGAAATCCGAATAGGCGCCGACAACAAACCGTGGTTCATCCCACCACCCTCGATTGACCCGCAGCAGCAACCGAGGCCGGCCAACACCACATTCAAAACCTGAGGACGAACCTCAGATGCACCAGAACATGCCCAGGTCTGTTTCAGACCCGCTGCTCTGTGTCCGACCGATTGGTGGGGGGTGGAGTCGAATGGTTGCGTGCTTTCGGGGCGGCTCTACTTTCGGGTGCCCGTGTGGCCTGTCCCACTCAGTGGGTCATTATTCCGTTGTTGCCGCGCCGGTTGTGCCAGGTCATTTGGACGTCTGACCTGCAGTGCAAAATCTTTCGTTAGAACACGTTCCAATTTCGCAGATTTGTGGCTATGGTCACAGAGATAGATGCGGGTGTGCGAATGAAAGGGTGAAGTGACGTGAAGACCAAGGGTGCAATCCTGTGGGGCCTCAATGAAAAGTGGTCCGTCGAGGAGATCGAGATCGGTGAGCCGGTAGCCGGCGAAGTTCAGATTCGCATGGAAGCGGCCGGAATGTGCCACTCCGATCACCACATCGTCACCGGCGCGACCCCGATGCCGTCGTTCCCCGTCATGGGTGGGCACGAGGGTTCGGGCGTCATCACCAAGCTCGGCCCGGAGGTCAAGGGTCTGGAGGTCGGCGACCACGTCGTTCTGTCCTTCATTCCGGCTTGTGGAACCTGTCCGGCGTGTTCGGCCGGTCATCAGAACCTGTGTGACCTCGGGATGGGCCTCCTCAGCGGCCAGGCCATCAGTGACGGCACTTACCGGATCCAGGCTCGCGGCGAAAACGTGATCCCGATGTGCCTGCTAGGGACGTTCTCGCCCTACATGGTCGTGAACCAGTCGTCAGTGGTGAAGATCGACAAGGACATTCCGTTCGAGGTTGCCGCACTCGTCGGTTGCGGCGTTCCGACCGGTTGGGGATCGGCAACCCACATCGCCGATGTGAAGCCCGGCGAAGACGTTGTGATCATGGGTGTCGGCGGCGTCGGTATCAGTGCGCTACAGGGTGCAGTTGCATCGGGCGCCCGGTACATCTTTGCCATCGACCCCGTGCCGTGGAAGCGTGAGCAGGCTCTGAAGTTCGGCGCAACGCACGCTTTCGAAAGCGCTGCCGCTGCCATTCAGCCGATCATCGACGCTACGTATGGCCGCATGGCACAGAAGACGATCATCACCGTCGGCGAAATGAGGGGTGAGTACGTCGAAGAAGCGATGATTCTGACGGCAAAGGCCGGCCGTTGTGTCGTCACCGCAATGGGGCACCTGACGGACATGGATGTGAAGCTGAACCTGTTCCTGATGGCGATGCTTCAGAAGGACCTTCAGGGCAACATTTTCGGCGGTGGCAACGCTCGCCAGGACGTGCCGAACCTCCTCGCGATGTACAAGGCAGGCAAGCTGAACCTCGACGACATGGTGACTCGGACCTACACGCTCGAAGGCGTGAACGACGGCTACCAGGACATGTTGGATGGCAAGAACATCCGCGGCGTCATCCGCTACACCGAAGCTGACTGGTGATCGGAAGCGCAACTCTTGTGCCAGTAGTCTGATCGGGTGCCCAGTACTCACAGTCTCGACGTAATCCAGCAGTGGCCGGTCGACAATGCGGCAGCGGTCGTCCTCTCCGGGAAGAATCCCGGTGAGGGCGACCGCATTCGTGGTTTCAGTGGCGACCAGGCGCATGTTTTCCCCCTGGCTTCGGTGACAAAACTGTTGTGCGCCTACGCGATTCTCGTGGCAGTGGAGGAGGGGGCGGTCGAGTTGGATGGGCCGGCCGGGCCTGAGGGGTCGACCGTTCGTCATCTCCTCGCACATGCTTCGGGATTGGCATTCGCCGAACGTGTTGTTCAGGCGCCGGTGGCGTCGAAGCGGATCTACTCGAGTGCGGGGTTCGAGGTGCTTGCCGAGTTGGTTTCCCGGGAGACCGAGATCGAATTTGCCGACTATCTGGCCGAGGCGGTGTTCGCGCCGTTGGCGATGACCAGCGCGGCTCTTGTCGGTCCGGCCGGTCACGGTGCGCAGGCATCGGCAGACGACTTGGCCAAGTTCGCGGCTGAACTGCTCTCGCCGACTCTGGTCTCGGCGCAGACGTTCGCAGAGGCGACAACTGTGCAGTTCCCGGGGCTCAACGGAATTCTTCCGGGTTACGGCTCTCAGCGCCCCAACGACTGGGGGCTCGGATTCGAAATTCGGGGCGACAAGCGTCCGCATTGGACGGGTCTCGAGAACTCGGCCGCTACCTTCGGTCATTTCGGCCAGTCCGGGACGTTCCTGTGGGTCGATCCCACGATCGATACTGCGTGCGTCGTGCTTACCGATCGCGATTTCGGTGATTGGGCCAAGCCTTTGTGGACCGAATTGTCGGATGGCGTGGTCGGTGAAGTTTCGCGGTAGAGCACAAATTTCTCTCCTTCCACTGGCGCAACACGGGTAACACAAGGCACACTGTTCAATCGAGCGTGCTGCACGAACTCGACAGAGGTCGTTGGGGAAGACGTCCCTCGTCGAAGCAGGAGGCTCGAGTGCGCGAAATGAATCAATTCGCGGACGTGACGACTGGTGTGGTTTACATCCACTCGTCGCCCGCGGCGCTGTGCCCGCACGTGGATTGGGCTTTGTCCGCCACGTTGGACAGCCCTGCCAAGCTCAGATGGACCTCACAGCCTGCCTACGACGGGCTTCTGCGTGCGACGACGGACTGGACGGGTCCCGTCGGAACCTGTGCCCGCCTGGTCGACTCGCTACGCGCGTGGCCGATGTTGCGGTTCGAGGTCACCGAGGACCCGAGTCACGGCGTCGACGGCGAACGGTACAGCCATGTGCCCGGTCTGGGCCTGTGGCGCGGATCCACCAGTGCGAACGGTGATGTCGTCGTAGGGGAGATGAAACTGCGGTCCATCATGAATTCCGGTGGAGACATCGCCGCGGAAATCGATCGGGCGATAGGTACACCGTGGGACGAGGAACTCGAACCCTTCCGGAGTTCAGGCGAAGGTGCCGAAGTGACATGGCTGCGAAGGCGTGTCAGCTGACCGAGGTCCATCCTGAACCCGGAGTGCTCTCGCGGCTTGAACGACAAAGACTTGAATGACAAAGGTGGGCCCCGCCGTATCGGCGAGGCCCACCTTGCTGTCCAGGGTTGTCAGAGCGGAATGTTCTTGTGCCGCGCGCGGACAGATGGTGCAGACGCGAGGGCAGCGGTCACGATGCTGCGAGTCTTCGCCGGGTCGATTTCCTCGTCGACGACGCCGATTTCGACCGCGCGGTCGACGCCGCCCGCGATTGCCTCGTGCTCGGCAGCGAGTCGGTCGTGCAATGCTTCACGCTCGTCGTCCGGTGCAGCTGCGAGGGCCCGCTTGTGCAGGATGCCGACAGCAGCCTTCGCACCCATCACGGCTACTTCGGAGTTGGGCCAAGCGAATACGGCCGTGGCTCCCAGTGCTCGCGAGTTCATCGCGATGTAGGCGCCGCCGTAGATCTTTCGAGTGACGACGGTGACGCGGGGGACCGTTGCCTCGGCGAAGGCGTGAAGTAACTTCGCTCCGCGTCGGACAACGCCTTCCCACTCCATCGAGACGCCCGGCAAATACCCGGGAACATCGACGACGACCACGAGCGGCACGCCAAATGCGTTGCACAGTCGCACGAATCGAGCGGCCTTCTCTGCACTTTCGGAGTTCAGGCACCCCCCGAGTCGCAGTGGGTTGTTCGCAATGACGCCAACGGTGCGTCCGGCCATCCGGCCGAAACCGGTGACGATGCTCCGAGCGTAATTGCCTTGCAGTTCTTCGAAACTCGACTCGCCTTCGACGTTGTCGAGCATTTCGTGAACGATCGGACGAACGTCGTACGCGCGTTTCGCGGAGGCAGGCATCATGGCGCGCAGATCGCTGTCGCCGAGTTCCGCTGCCCGCTGATCGAATTCGCCCTGCTCGCACATCATCGAGACCAGGCGGCGCGCGCGGTGCAATGCGTCGGCCTCGTCGTGTGCGGCGATGTGAGCGACACCCGACTTCTTGGTGTGTGTGTCCGGACCGCCGAGTGACACCATGTCGACCTGTTCGCCGGTGACACTACGAACTACGTCTGGCCCGGTGACGAACACTCGGCCTTCCGGCGCCATGATCACGACATCGGTGAGGGCTGGACCATACGCGGCTCCGCCAGCGGCAAAGCCGAGCACGACGGAAATTTGAGGTATGAGACCCGACGCGCGGACCATGGCCTCGAAGACCAGTCCGACGGCGTGGAGCGCCTCGACGCCTTCAGCCAGACGCGCGCCACCGGAGTGCCAGAGGCCCACGATGGGGGACTCTTCCTCGATAGCGGTATCGATGGCTTTGACGAGGTGTTTGCAACCGTCGACGCCCATGGCGCCACCCATGACAGTGGCGTCGGAGCAGTACGCGATGGTGCGGACGCCGTCGATGTTTCCGGACGCGGCGAGCACACCGGATTTGTCACGGGCGTGGAGCGGCACTGTTGTGCCGGGGTCGAACAGATTTTCCAGGCGCGCAAGAGGATCGCGCGGGTCTGTCGATGATTCGGACTTTGTCACGGGGGCCAGGATGGTCATCGCGTCCTCCTTCAGTACGAGCCTTGGGTGGAACGAAAGGTCGGTGTTGTCCGCGGGTGACGTTGTGTTGCAACGACACCCGCGGACAGGTGCAAACCGCGGTTCGGGCTAGGCCCGACCGAAGGCGAGCGCGACATTGTGCCCACCGAAACCGAACGAGTTGTTCAGTGCGAAATCGAAAGAGCCGGTTCGGGGTTCACCCTTGACGACATCGAGATCGATTTCTGGATCCTGGCTGTCAACGTTGAGCGTGGGCGGGATGATCCCGTCACGCACTGCCAGAACCGTGAGGACTGATTCGAGGGCGCCGACAGCGCCGATCGAGTGTCCCAGCGCGGATTTCGGGCCGTACACCGCAGCGTGATTGCCGACTGCTGCGTTGATTGCCTTTGCCTCTGCGATGTCACCGATCGGCGTCGCAGTGGCGTGGGCGTTGATGTGCTTGATGTCGGACTTCGTCAGTCCGGCCATCTCGATTGCTCGGGTCATGGCTCGCGCCGCGCCCAGGCCTTCCGGATGCGGTGCCACGATGTGGTACCCGTCCGAAGTGATTCCGGAACCAAGCAGGCGGGCGTGAATCGTTGCCCCGCGTGCCTTTGCGTGCTCCTCGGTTTCGAGGATCATCAAGGCGCCGGCTTCGCCGAAGACAAATCCGTCGCGGTCCTTGTCGAAAGGACGTGAAGCTGCGGCCGGATTGTCGTTGTTGGTGCTCATCGCACGCATCATGGCGAAGCTCGCGATCGGAACGGCGTCGATGAAGCTCTCGACTCCACCAGCCACAACCATGTCCGCGTCACCCATGACAAGCATGCGGTGAGCGTGAGCAATTGCCTCGGAACCTGATGAACATGCCGACACCGGAGTGATGACGCCACCGCGGGCCCCGAGTTCGAGTCCGACCGTTGCGGCCGGTCCGTTGGGCATGACCATCTGCACCGAGAACGGGGACACCTTGCGGTATCCGCCGCCACGGAGCTTGTCGACGGCGTCGATGAGCGTGTCGCCGCCGCCGAGTCCGGTGCCGATGACAACGGCCAGGCGGTCCTGATCGACTTCAGGGCTGCCGGCGTTGCTCCAGACCGTGCGACTCAACGTGAGGGCAAGGCGTTCCACCCAGCTCATCCGTCGAATTTCGACGCGGGACAAGCCCTCGTCCGGTGAAACCTTCAGGTGCCCGCCGATGCGAATGGGAAGGTCGAACTCGTCGATGAACGGGTCATCGAGGATTCCGATGCCGCTTTCGCCGGCGAGTAGCGCCTTCCACGTGCCATCCACATCACCAGCCACCGAGGTCGACGTCGCGAGGCTCGTGACGACGATGTCGGGGAATTTCCCTTTGCGGGTAGAAGCGGAAGTCACGGTCGGCTCACTCTGCGTTCTTGGCTTCGGCGCCTTCGGCTTCGAGCTTCTGGATGTACGCGACGATGTCGCCGACGGTGCGCAGGCCTGCGAGATCCTCGTCGGGGACCTTCACGCCGTACTTGTCTTCGGTCTGAACGGCGATCTCGACCATGGACAGGGAGTCGATATCGAGGTCGTCCACGAAGGACTTGTCGACGGTGACCTCGGAAGGCTCGATACCGGTGACCTCCTCCACGATCTGGCCGAGTTCCGCGATGATTTCTTCCTGAGTGTGGGCCACTGGTGTGGCTCCCTTCTTGATCGATTGAGGTGGGGTGAAACGTCCGGCCGCCGTTCGGGCTGATCGGCCGGGTGGGCGTCCGAGCTAGGTCAGCTCGGACAGTGCGGAGATATCCTCCGGGTTCTTGAGGGCCACCGTCGGTGTGCCACGCATTTCACGCTTGGCAATTCCGACGAGGGTTCCGGCCGGCGGGAGTTCCACGATCGCGCTGACTTCTGCTGTCCGCAACGACGCGGAGCAGAGGTCCCAACGAACGGGGCGGGTTACCTGCGCGGCAAGCTTGGTGAGGGCGTCGGCGCCCGAGGAGACGGGTGCGCCATCCGAGTTGGAAAGCAGCGTGCGCGTCGGATCGGAAGGGGTGATCTTGGCGGCAGCAGCTGCGACGGCGTCCTGCGCCGGCGCCATGAAGCGGGTGTGGAAAGCTCCGGCGACGGGTAGTGCGCGGACTCGGGCCTTTTCGGGTGCGTTTGCTGCGAGTTCTTCGAGCGCGGTGAGCAGTCCGGCCGCCACGATCTGGCCGGCCGCATTGCGGTTGGCTGCTTCCAGCCCGAGTTCTTCGATTCGTGCGAGCACTTCGGCTTCGTCTCCACCGAGAACGGCTGACATGCCCGTGGGCTCGAGCGAACAAGCCTTGGCCATCTCGGCGCCACGGAGGGCGGCAAGCGCGACCGCGTCGTCAGCGGAGATAACACCGGCGACCGCAGCAGCGGCAAGCTCACCCACCGAATGGCCGGCAGCGATGACGTCGGCGCCGAGGAGCCCACGTGATTCGATTTCCTCGTATGCCAGCAGAGCAGCGGCAACGACGAGGGGCTGGGTTACCGAGGTGTCGGTGATTTCTTCGGCGGTCGCGGTCGTGCCGAGTCGGACGAGGTCCAGGCCGGCTGCCTTCGACCACACTTCGAGGCGGTCTTGTGCTCCGGGCAGTGCCAGCCAGGGGCTGAGCATGCCGGGTGTCTGAGAGCCCTGTCCCGGGGCGAGCAACGAAATCACTTATTAAGAGAACACCGCCGCGAGCGACCTGCGAGATGTCGGTCGCGATGAACTCTGGCGAAGTGTTTTGTAGGGTTCCCACAAAATCCCACGTCGCGCTCGGCCATCGAAATTGGACGCTCAGGGGTTACAGGTTTGTTTGTCCGGATGTTAAAGATGTGACTGAAGTAACCGAATTGTTCGATTTGAGATCGATTTGTGTCAATCGGCCCACGGTAGCGGCGATCCGTAGTACATACGCGTCGCGTGGATTCGTTGGATCCCGGCCGGTAACTTCGGCGATTCGCTTCAAGCGGTACCGAACGGTATTTGGATGAACAAACAGAAGACGTGCACAAGTCTCAACCGCACCTCCACAGTCGAGATAACTGTCTAAAGTATCGGTCAAGACTGTGCCGGATTCAGCTAAAGGTGCGACGAGGAAATCGCGAAGAGCCTTCACGGCAGCGGCGTCTCCCAGTAGTGCCCGTTCCGGGAGCAGTTCAGTCGCGAAAACGGGACGAGGTGCGCCGCGCCACCCGGCAACAGCCTTGATTCCCGCCAGAGCTTCGGACGCACTGAAGTGCGCTGCGCTCAACGAGGGTGTCGTCGGGCCGATCACCACCGGCTCGTCGGCGAAACTCATGAGCAGGTCTTGAAGGAATTGGCTGCCTTCCGTCTTACTGCTCAGCTCGCCGCTGACGATCATCACCAGTCGCGGACCCTGCACCACGGCGAGAACAGCGCGCCCGTGCGCGGCGGCAGTCGCGTGGACGGTGCCGGCAACCGAGACCCGCTCGTCCGGCGGGGGAGACCCGACGATGACGGTGGCCGGAGCCGTGGCATCCCAGTTCAAGGTGGCGGCGCGAGAGAGCATGTCCGAGCCGGTGTCTCCCTGCACGACGGCGTCGACGACGAGCGCTTCCAGTCGCGTGTCCAGGGCACCCCGCGACTCGGCAGCGCTTGCGTACACCGTCGCTGCTGCGAAACCGAGTTCACGCCCGTAGCGCAGGACGGCTTCTGTCAGCGCGATCAGCTGCTGATCGTTGCGGGCGAGAGCCGGCAGCCATTTCTCGAAGAACTCCATCGCCACCCGGACCATGTCGACGGTCTGGCGCAGCGTGAGCTGTCGAGCAAGATCCTGAGGGATGACCGGAAACGACTCGTATCCGAAGCTGATCTCCGAGTCGAGTTGCCGCAGCCATTCCAGGAAATTCACCACCGACGTCTGCACCAACAGTTGAACGTCGGCGCGTTGCGAAGCGTCGAGACTGTCGAAGAACGGAAGCTGCTCCTCCATCACGGTCACGGCCTCGGTGGAGAGCCGGCCGGAGAACTGTTTGACGCGACGGAGCAAGGCTTCTGGAAGTGGATCGCGAACCTGACGACGGCGGGCGAGTACAGCCTGCAACCCGGACGACTGTGGTCGAGTGCGGCGTACGCCCTCTTCGGGTTTCTCGGGATCAGGTTCGGGCATGAGAAAAACCTACGCCCATCGCCGCAGCGGATGTCGAGATGACACCCGCGGCGATGGGCGTAGGTCTGTTTTCGATCGCTGGGACTGTTGCCCTACGACTTAGGCGCTACCGGTGTCCCCGGTCTGCTCGGGAGCAGCATTCACGTCGTCGATGCGGTATCGGCTCGCTGCTTCGACGGCCTTCGACCGCTCGATCGATCCTTCCTTTGCCAAACCGATCAGCACGGCAACGACGATGGATTCGGCATCGACGTTGAAGTAACGACGCGCAGCGGTGCGGGTGTCGGAGAAGCCGAACCCGTCCGTGCCGAGCGTGGTGTAGTCGCCGGGAACCCACTGACGGATCTGGTCCGAGACCGCCCGCATCCAGTCCGAAGCCGCAACTACGGGGCCTTGGGCCGACGACAACGCCGTGGTGACGAAGGGAACCGGAGCATCCTCGGACGGATTGAGCAGCGCCTGACGTTCGCATTCGACGCCTTCGCGGCGCAGCTCACCCCAGGACGTGACCGACCAGACGTCGGCCGAGACGCCCCATTCGTCGGCAAGTAGCTTCTGCGCGCGCAGCCCCTCGGGCATCGCGACACCGGAGACGAGGATCTGTGCCTTCGGGCCGGATGCTTCGGACGTCTTGTAGAGGTAGATGCCCTTGAGCAAGCCCTCGACGTCGAGACCTTCGGGCTCGGCCGGCTGAACGTACGGCTCGTTGTAGATGGTCAGGTAGTAGAAGATGTTCTCGCCACCGAAACCGTCGACGCCCTCGGTGCCGCCGTACATGCGGCGCAAGCCGTCCTTGACGATGTGCGCCAACTCGTACGAGAACGCGGCGTCGTACGTGACAGCTGCGGGGTTGGTGGATGCCAGGAGCAGCGAGTGTCCGTCGGCGTGCTGGAGACCTTCACCGGTCAGAGTTGTACGACCGGCGGTGGCGCCGAGAACGAATCCCCGAGCCATCTGGTCGGCAGCCGCCCACAGGCCGTCGCCGGTGCGCTGGAAACCGAACATCGAGTAGAAGATGTACAGCGGAATCATCGGTTCACCGTGGGTGGCGTACGACGTGCCGACTGCGGTGAACGATGCCGTCGAGCCGGCCTCGTTGATGCCCTCGTGCAGGATCTGGCCGATCGGGCTCTCCTTGTAGGCGAGCATGAGTTCGGCGTCGACGGAGGTGTAGAGCTGCCCGTTGCGGTTGTAGATCTTCAGCGACGGGAACCACGAGTCCATACCGAACGTGCGAGCCTCGTCCGGGATGATCGGCACGATGCGCTTGCCGATTTCCTTGTCGCGCAACAGTTCCTTGAGGATGCGCACGATCGCCATGGTGGTGGCGACTTCCTGCTTGCCCGAACCCTTGCGGATGACGTCGTACGTCTTGTCCTCGGGGAGCTTGAGCGGAGCAGCGTCGGTGTTGCGGGAAGGCAGGAACCCGCCGAGTGCTTTACGACGGTCGAGCATGTACTTGATCTCGGGAGCGTCCGCGCCCGGGTGGTAGTACGGAGGCAGGTACGGATCCTTCTCGAGCTCGGCGTCCGAGATCGGGATGTGCTGCATGTCGCGGAACGCCTTGAGATCGTCCAGCGTCAGCTTCTTCATCTGGTGTGTGGCGTTGCGGCCCTCGAAGTGCTTACCGAGGGTGTAGCCCTTGATGGTGTGCGCCAGGATGACCGTCGGCTGGCCCTTGTGTGCCATGGCCGCTGCGTAGGCGGCGTGGACCTTGCGGTAGTCGTGGCCACCGCGCTTGAGGTTCCAGATTTCCTGGTCTGTGAGGTCCTTGACCAGTTCCTTGGTGCGGGGGTCACGTCCGAAGAAGTGATCGCGTACGAACGCGCCGTCGTTGGCCTTGTACGTCTGGTAGTCACCGTCCGGCGTCACGTTCATCAGGTTGACCAGTGCGCCGTCACGATCGGCGTGCAGCAGCGCATCCCACTCGCGACCCCAGACGACCTTGATGACGTTCCAGCCGGCACCGCGGAAGAACGATTCCAGTTCCTGGATGATCTTTCCGTTGCCGCGGACCGGGCCGTCGAGGCGTTGGAGGTTGCAGTTCACGACGAACGTGAGGTTGTCGAGGCCTTCGGTTGCCGCGACGTGAGCGAGGCCGCGTGACTCGGGCTCGTCCATTTCGCCGTCGCCGAGGAACGCCCACACGTGCTGATCGGTGGTGTCCTTGATGCCGCGGTCGTTGAGGTAGTGGTTGAACCGGGCCTGGTAGATGGCGTTCATCGGGCCGAGGCCCATCGAGACCGTCGGGAACTCCCAGAAGTCGGGAAGCAGCCGTGGGTGCGGGTAGGACGGCAGTGCGCCGCCGAAGTCGGCGTGGGACTTCTCCTGGCGGAATCCGTCGAGCTGTTCCGCGGGGATGCGGCCCTCGAGGAAGGCGCGTGCGTAGATGCCGGGGGAGGCGTGACCCTGGATGAAGATGTGGTCGCCACCGCCCGGGTGGTCCTTGCCGCGGAAGAAGTGGTTGAAGCCGACCTCGTACAACGCTGCCGAGGATGCGTAGGTGGAGATGTGACCGCCGACGCCGACGCCCGGTCGCTGAGCGCGGTGGACCATGATCGCGGCGTTCCAACGGATCCAGGCGCGATAGCGGCGCTCGACCTCTTCGTCACCGGGGAACCACGGCTCGTTTTCGGTCGGAATCGTGTTGACGTAGTCGGTCGACGTGAGCGCGGGGAGTGCGACGTGCTTCTCGCCGGCGCGTTCGAGCATGCGGAGCATGAGGTAGCGGGCACGCGTGGGTCCGGATCGATCCAGAAGTCCGTCGAATGATTCGAGCCATTCGGTGGTCTCGTCCGGATCGATGTCCGGCAGGTACGACGCAACACCTTCGCGAATGACGCGAACGCGACCGTCGGTTCCCCCCGGCGTATTCGACGCGGGCGAACCCGACTCGCCGGCGGCGCCGGAATCGGCGTTCTGCCCGGACGCGGGACCCTGGATCAGGTCAGACAACGTGTGCTCCTCATTGGTTTGGGGACGCGTGGTGGGGCGTCCTTACATAGGTGATCGAGGCCTTGTTAGGTCCGACGCACTTCCATCGTGAATATGGCGCGTACCTCATCTTTCACCATCCCGGTCGGTCCGGCACACCTCGCCTCTGGTTACTCTCGGGTAGCGTTTTTCGGCGTGACGCAGGGGTGTGATGGTTCCCCGTAGTCACAGGCTTGGGGGATCGATCGGAACGTATGAAGGGGTGGGAAAAAATAAACAAAGAAATCAATTACGGCAGGGTCGGGGCGTGGGTCTCGGTCGGATCGATCGCAGTGGGACTGTCGGTGATCGTGGGATGTTCGGCGGCGGTGACCGGATCGGCAGTACCCAATGAAGCGCACGTGGCTGCATACCAATCCGAGGTGAGTATTTCGATGGCCGCCGCATCCTCGTCGAAAGCGGCGGCAGATGCGGCAGAGGCGGCGTTCGCGATCTGTGAGGAAGCGGTCTCCCGATCGAAAAACGACGTGGTTGCGTTCAATGCCTACGTCGACGCCGGAAATCATGGTGAGACCGACCTGAGAGCCGAAGCAAGCGCTGCTGCTTCCTCGGCAAGGGAGACGGCCTCGTGGTTCGACTCGGTCTCGAGTGAACTTCCGACGCAACTTTCCGGACTGTTCGCCGAATTGGCCGCGAACCTACGTTCATCTGCTGTCGTGATCGAGAGTGATCATTCGGCCGATGAAATCAATTCGATCAGCGATACGAGCAATTCGATTCGCAAGTCGATCTTCGATGAATGTGGATCCCTGTGACCTGCGGTAATCCGCAGGCGTAAGGTTCGCCGTGTGTCAGAAGACGATCTTTGGTGAAAGTTTTCGGCGTGGTCGGCTTGCGCTAACGCCTCAGACCATGTTCGCTTTCCCTAATTGATCGTCAAACGGTAGGTGTGCGGGGTCGCCACACACCATCAACAAAAGGAGGACCCCACCGTGGTCGCCGCGGCGGATGCCCAGAACTACGCTCAGAAACTCGGGATTACCACTGACATGGTGGTGCAGGAACTGGGCTGGGATGAGGATACCGACGACGGCATTCGTGCCGCGGTTGAGGAAACCATCGGCGGGGAAATGCTCGACGAGGATTCCGACGAGGTCATCGACGTCGTGCTGCTGTGGTGGCGCGACGAGGACGGTGACCTGGTAGACGCCCTCATGGATGCCATCGGGCCCCTCGCCGACGAAGGCTTCGTGTGGGTTCTCACTCCCAAGACCGGTCTCGACGGACATGTCGAGCCCAGCGAGATCGCCGAATCGGCGCCGACTGCCGGCCTGACGCAGACATCGGCAGCCAACCTCGGTGACTGGTCGGGAAGTCGACTGGTTCAGCCGAAGGCTCGTCCGGCCAACAAGCGCTGACCCGGTCCTTTCCGCACTTTCCCAAGGAATCGCACATGCCTCTCGAAGTTGGTGCCCAGGCACCGGATTTCACCTTGAAGGACCAGAACAACCAGGAAGTTTCGCTCGCAGATTTCCGCGGTAAGAAGAACGTTCTGCTGGTCTTCTATCCGTTGGCCTTCACCGGGACTTGTCAGGGGGAACTCTGCAAGGTCCGTGACGAGCTTCCGAAGTTCGAGAACGACGACACCGCCATTCTCGCGATTTCTGTCGGTGCTTCGCCGACTCACAAGATCTGGTCGGCCGAGCAGGGATACACATTTCCCTTGCTGTCGGACTTCTGGCCGCACGGTGAGGTCGCTCAGAAGTACGAGGTGTTCAACGACAAGTTGGGCTTCGCGAATCGTGGCACCTTTGTCATCGACAAAGACGGAATCATTCGTTTTGCCGAGATGAACGGCCCCGGAGAAGCCCGTGACCACGGACTTTGGGCAAATGCGCTTGCCGCGCTAGAGTCTTAGAGCACTCCCGGTGAGGGTCTCACCGGGAGTTCGGGCGTGTAGCTCAGTGGTAGAGCTCTGGTTTTACACACCAGCGGTCGGGGGTTCGAAACCCTCCGCGCCCACCGAAGAATTCAAACCCCGATCTGCATGTCGATGCAGATCGGGGTTTTTCATTTTCGACAACGAATTGTCCGCAATACGCCATTCTGGACGCATGTCCAGTTCTGTGATCGAAGTAGCCGTCGACCCGACGCGCGTGCATCCCACCCGTCCGCACATACACATCGCCGAGATGCCCAGTCTCAGTGTTGCGTTGTTCGCGGGGCAGACGATCCGGGTTCGTTCCCAGAGCGACGCACTGGCGACCGGGATTGCCCGCGTCTGGGAGATCAACCGAATGCACCGCTTGATCTATCTGACGATCGACTGGGACGGCTAGAGATCAGCGCGGGCAGACACGTGACGGTTGGCCAGAGAACGAGCGTGGCTGCTACAACTACGCTCGTGCACATTTCGGTTCGCTCGTCCCAATCTCGATTCAATGCGCGAGCTGCCGGGCTTCTCCTCGGCTTCGTCGCGGATCGGGCATTCGCCGATCCGGGGCGGTTCCATCCGGTTGCCGGCTTCGGAACCGCAGCTATCGCGCTGCAGAAGATCTCTTACCGGGACTCGCGAGCGGCCGGAACACTTCATGTCGCCGTGCTCTTGGCCGGCACCGCAGGACTTGGGCTCGCAGCCGAAACAGCGTCGCGCCGGGCCGGTTGGGTGGCCGTCACGGGTACGACGGCGATAGCTACCTGGGCCGTGCTCGGCGGGACGTCGCTTGCACGCACCGGCATCGACATGGCCGCTCGATTGGAGGCGTCACAGGTCGACGGCGACCTGACGACAGCGCGTGAGCTACTTCCTTCACTCTGCGGACGCGATCCCTCGGTGCTGGGCGAGGAGGGCCTCACGCGTGCAGCACTGGAGTCGGTTGCCGAGAACACCTCGGATGCAACCGTCGGCGCAGTGTTCTGGGGTGCAATTGCGGGCGTGCCAGGTCTGTTCGTCTACCGCGCTGCCAACACACTCGACGCGATGATCGGCTACCGCTCCGAGAAATACCTCAGATTCGGGTGGGCTGCGGCGAGGTTCGACGACCTGGTCAACATCGTCCCCGCTCGGCTGACAGGTGCGCTGACGGCTGCGTGTGCACCGGTGGTAGGCGGCTCGGTTCAGGAATCACTGGCGGCGTGGAAACGCGACGCAGCGGCTCATCCAAGCCCCAATGCGGGCGTCGCGGAAGCGTCGGCGGCAGGGGCGTTGGGCATTTCGTTGGGTGGTCGGACCGAGTACGCGCACGGGGTGGAGATGCGTCCCGTCCTCGGCCGCGGGCCTGTCCCGACGCCGAACGATCTGCGCCGCGCGTCGAGGCTTTCGTCGGCGGTGCAGATCAGTGCAGTTGTGGTGTCAGCGGGTATTGCCGTATCGATCGGCAAGTTTGGCTTCCTGCGCCGTCAGCGGCACTGATTCCGGCTCCGGCTTCTTGCGACGGCTGAAGGTACGAGCCGGTTCGGCGGGGGGTGCGGCAGGCGCGGACACCGGCGCTTCCGGGGTCGTCTCGGCAGCGGCGTCGTCGGCTGCGAAACCGTCCACAGCTGCTTGAGCTGCCTTTTCCTTGCGACGTTCGCGCCACTCGGCGCGAATGAAGTAAGCCAGTCCGAGCGGCGCCATGATGCCGAACGCCAGCCATTGGAACCCGTACGAGAGGTAGGGGCCCGCGTCGAGTTGGGGGAGAGGGATCGTCCCCAGGCCGCCGGGCTGGTCGGGTTCGAGTTGGATGTACGCGTCGATCAGGTCCGTTCCGATGAACTCGCCGATAGGTTGTGCGTCGATCGAGTAGACCTGTTTCGCGCCGTCCTCGAACATCGGAACTCGGCCGGGCGCGGTGCCTTCCGACAGACGCACGCGACCGTTGAGGGTGACCGGATCGGTCGGCGGCGCGGCGATGGGCGGTGCCTCGGCGCCGTTGATCGGCCGAACGTATCCGCGATTGACGAGGATCGTGCGACCGTCGTCCAGGCGGAAAGGCGTCAGGATCTCGTACGACGGTGCGCCCTCGATGGACTGCAGTCGAACGAGGATGTCGGCGTCCGGCAGATAGGTGCCTGCCGCGGTGATGTTTCGCCATTCGTCGTCCGGTGCGATCGTCGAATCGGCGATGACATCACCGATCGGCACGGTCTCCGCGTTGATCGAGTTCGAGATCAGATCATTGCGGTGCTCGGTCTTCGTGTTCTTGCCGAGCTGCCACGGAGCGAGCACGGTGAAGCACAGGTAGGCGAAGAGCCCGACCACAGCTGCCAGTACCAACCAACCGGGCCGCAACAGGAATTTCAGTCTTCGCACACGTCCACGGTATCCGTTGCCCGAACGGGAGTGAATTTTGCTCCGGGTTCAGGCTCGCTCGCGGATCCAGTCGAGTATGTCGGGAATGGCTGCTTCGATCTGGTCTCGCACCAGTTCGAAGTCCTCCTGATCCCCGTAGTACGGGTCCGGAACCGATTCTCCGTCAGCCTCGGGGTCGAACGATCGCAGTAGGCGCCGACGCTCGGTTGGCACGCCGAGATGAGCAAGCTCACGTTCATGGCCGGTGTCGAGGGCGACGACCAGATCGGCCGCGAGATGATCTGCATTGACCTGCGCGGCACTGTGGCCCGTCGGATATCCGGCCGCTCGGAGCACGACGTTGGTCCGCTCGTCGGCCTCGCTACCGGTGTGAAACCCCTCGGTACCTGCACTGCTGACACGGACTCGGTCGGCGAGGCCTTCACGGTCCAGATGCGCGAGCAAGATCTTTTCGGCCATCGGTGACCGGCAGATATTGCCGGTGCACACAAACGTCACATGAAGTGATTCAGTCACGTGGAGTGGTTCAGTGGCGGCCATCGAGAAGTCCTCCCAGTTCGGATGCCGACGATACGGAGCGAAACGCTTGCCGCGCTTCCTCGGCGGAACCGTAGCCCCATTCGACGACGACGGTGGGGATGCCGTACTTCGCGGCGCCGAGCACGTCGTGATCACGGTCGCCGATCATGAGAACGTCGGGGGTTCCGCCGTCGGATGCGAGGACGGGAGTGATCCCGAGTGAGGTCAGCGAATGCGCGATCACATCGGGTTTAGCCCGACGAGTTCCGTCGTCACTCGCGCCGCCGATGAACTCGAAGTGCTCGGCCAGGCCGAAATGCTCGAGGATGCGAATGGCGAATCGCTCCGACTTGGAGGTGGCGACGGCCAGTCGGGTGCCGCTCGCGCGAGCCTTACCCAGGACGACGTCCATGCCTTCGTACACCGAGTTCTCCTGCCACCCGGTCGCGTCGTAACGCTCGATGTACGCGGCGATCGCCCGATCCACGTCCGCCGGGGCCATACCGAGTGACCTGAAGGTGTCGACCATCGGCGGGCCGATCACCGATGCCAACATCGCTTCCGTCGGCTCCGGATGGCCGACAGTTGCCAACGCGTGTCGGAAGCCGCCGTGAATGCCGGGAGCGGAATCGGTGATGGTGCCGTCCAGATCGAACAGAACTACGGGAAAGCGGTCGAGCGGTGGTGTCGTCACGGCACTCATTGTCCCGGACGGCAGGGGTGATGTCCGCGCACGGTGCTCGACCGTAGGCTGACCGGGTGAGTACCGGAACGGTTGACCTGGAGAGCTTGCGACATCACGGCGATGTCGAAGCGGAGCCCGGGTTACTCGATTTTGCCGTCAACGTTCAAGGCTCCGGCCCGCCGAAGTGGTTGCGGGATCGGCTGGCCGCAGGGCTGGCGACGCTCGGTTCGTACCCGTCGGCCGCGGCGGAACTGAAGGCACGCGAAACGGTCGCGCAGCGGCACAGGCGCCGGCCCGAAGAGGTGTTGTTGCTCTCGGGCGGTGCCGAGGGATTCGCGATGCTGCCGCGCCTGGGCGCTCGTTCGGCAGCGCTGATCCATCCGTCGTTCACCGAGCCGGAACTGGCACTGCGAGAGGCCGGTGTGCCGGTGACTCAAGTGATTCTGGAGCCGCCTTTCGAGCTTCGGACCGCGCAGGTACCCGAATCCGCGGACCTTGTCGTTCTGGGCAATCCGACCAACCCGACGTCCGTGCTTCACCCCAAGGCCGATGTGTTGGCATTGCGTCAGCCGGGCCGGATCCTGGTGGTGGACGAGGCCTTCGGCGACGCGGTCCCCGGCGAAACGGAGAGCATCGCCGGTGTCGAGTCGGCGGATGTACTGGTCCTTCGGAGCCTGACCAAGACGTGGGCGCTCGCCGGATTGCGGTGTGGATACGCGATCGGCTCTCCCGATCTTCTGGCTCGACTCAGTCACGGCCGAGCCCACTGGCCGTTGGGCAGTCTGCAGATCGAGGCCATCACGGCGTGCTGCGAACCGTTCGCCGTCGAGCAGTCGAGGATCAAAGCCGACGCGATTGCCGTGGACCGCCGAGACATGTCGCGGCGACTGACCGAGATCGGGATTGCCGTGCACGAACCCGCTGCGGGGCCGTTCGTGCTCATCGACCTCCGTGACGGCGCCACGATGCGAGAGCACCTGCGTGCCCGCGGAATCGCCGTCCGCAGGTGCGACACCTTTCCCGGACTCGGCCCGGATCGGCTGCGCGTGGCCGTCCGTCCAGCCGAGCAGGTTGCGGTACTGATCGAAGCGATGAAGGAGATCTTGTGAGTGGCCCAACCCTTGCGGACGTCATAGCCGTGCTGGAATCCGCTTATCCGCCGGCCCTGGCGGAATCGTGGGACTCGGTCGGCCTGGTCTGCGGCGATCCGGCCGACGCTGTGACGAGAGTGGTTTTCGCGGTGGATCCGACCGAGGCAGTGGTCGACGACGCCATCGCCTCCGGTGCCGACCTTCTGGTCGTTCACCATCCACTTCTGCTGCGTGGGGTGGACACCGTCGGTGCTCACACACCCAAAGGTGCGTTGGTTCACAAGCTCATCAAGGCGGGGTGCGCGCTGTTCTCGGCGCACACCAATGCGGACTCGGCCGACCCCGGAGTGTCCGACGCGTTGGCGCAGGCTCTGGGCCTGACCGTGCTGCGCCCGATCGAACCCAAGCCGACGCAGCCGCTCGACAAGTGGGTCGTCATGGTTCCGGTGGAGAATGCATCGGCCGTGCAGGATGCACTTTTCGAGGCCGGGGCTGGGCGGATCGGTGACTACAGCCAGTGCAGTTGGACCGTCACCGGTACGGGTCAGTTCCTGCCCGCCGACGGAGCGAATCCGACGATCGGGACCGTCGGCGCTGTGGAGCAGGTTCGCGAGAATCGTGTGGAAGTGATTGCCCCTCGCGGAAAGCGAAGCGCAGTGCTGGGCGCATTGCGTGCCTCCCATCCGTACGAGGAACCGGCCTTCGATGTCTTCGAACTCGCAGCGTTCCCCAGTTCACTCGGACTGGGGCGGTTGGGTGAGCTCGACCACCCCGAAACCTTGCGGGAATTCACCGCGCGAGTGGCGCGCTCACTGCCCTCGACCGAGTGGGGTGTTCGCGCGGCCGGAGATCCAGAAGCGACCGTTCGTACCGTGGCGGTGTGCGGCGGTTCCGGCGACTCGTATCTCGACGTGGTGGCGGCACTGGGCGCCGACGTCTACGTCACTGCGGACCTGCGGCATCATCCCGCGGACGAGCATCTACGCGCCGGTGGCCCGGCTTTGGTCGACGTCGCGCACTGGGCGAGTGAATACCCGTGGTGCGCACAGGCGAAATCGGTGCTCGACGCCGCGTTTGCCGACAATCCGGAGTGGGAAAGCCGGGTTTCGACAATTCGCACCGATCCGTGGTGTTTGAGTGCGCATTAGTGCAGCGCTCTGCAAGGTACGGTTGCACGAACAATTCAAGAGCAGTTCTTCGAGAGCCGTCCTTCGCGAGCACTGCCGACATCGGACTTACAGCAGGAGTTATACAGCGTGAACGTCGAACCACAGGTGCAATCCAAGCTTCTCGACCTCGCTGGGGTGGATGCTGAGCTCACTCGGATCACCCACCGACGCGGAGCGCTTCCCGAGCAGCAGGAAGTCGAACGTCTCGAGGCCGAGCGAATCAGCCGTAAAGACGCGTCCGTAGCCGTCGAAATCCAGATCGACGACATCGATCGCGACATTCGCAAGCTCGAAGGCGAGGTCGACGCGGTTCGTCAGCGCGAGGATCGTGACCGCACACTCTTGCAGAGCGGGTCGGTCGGGGCGAAGCAGCTCACCGAACTCGAACACGAACTCGGCAGCCTGGTCCGGCGTCAGGGGCTCCTCGAAGACGAGTTGCTCGAAGTGATGGAGCAGCGTGAGGCGTTGCAGGCCGATCACGATCACGCCGGTGCCCAGCTGTCCCAGGCCGAAGAAGAGCTGATCGACGCCAAGCGTCGCCGCGACGATGCCGTCGCTGATCTGGACAAGGCGCAGGAGCGTTGCGCCGCCGATCGAGAACGACTCGTCGGTGAATTCCCCGCCGATTTCCTTGCTGTCTACGAGAAGCAGCGCAGCCTGGGCGGACCGGGCGCGGCGCTTCTGCAGGCACGCCGATGCGGCGCTTGCCGGATCGAGATCGACCGCGGCGAGATCTCCCGAATCGCCGCGACACCGGCCGACGTCGTAGTTCGTTGCCCAGAGTGCAATGCAATCATGGTGCGTACCAAGGAGTCCGGTCTGTGACTCTCTCGCAGGTCATCGTCGAGGCCGACGGTGGATCGCGGGGCAATCCCGGTCCGGCCGGCTACGGAGCGGTGGTGTTGGACGCCTCGCGCTCGGTGTTGGCCGAACGCAAGGAAAGCATCGGTATCGCGACCAACAACGTCGCCGAGTACCGCGGACTGATCGCCGGGTTGACCGCTGCCGGTGAGCTCGGCGCGTCGACGGTCGACGTCCGCATGGATTCCAAGTTGGTCGTCGAGCAGATGTCCGGGCGCTGGAAGGTCAAGCACCCGGACATGATTCCGCTGCAGCGGCGCGCTGCCGAGCTGGCGACGCAGTTCTCGCGAGTGACCTACACGTGGATTCCTCGCGGCGAGAACTCTCATGCCGATCGTCTTGCCAACGAGGCGATGGACGCGGCTGCCGGCATCGAAACCGGCCCAGTCGCACCTTCGGCCCCCGCACCTGCTGCACCTGCCGCGCCGTCCGAAGAGACGTCGGAGCCGCAGATCGCCGGCTCTCCGGGATGGATCGCCACCACCGGCAAGCCGACACGAATGTTGTTGCTACGTCACGGACAGACAGCGATGTCGGTCGATCGCCGGTATTCCGGACGCGGGAATCCGGAGCTCACGGAACTGGGCCGCGCGCAGGCTGCCGGCGCAGCCGGACGCTTCGGGAACCGAGGCGGTATCGACGCCATCGTCTGCTCACCCCTCGGCAGAACCCGTGAGACGGCAGAGGCATCGGCCCGCGTGCTCGGTTTACCCGTCGTCGAGCACAAGGGTTTGATCGAAACCGATTTCGGCGACTGGGACGGACTCACGTTCCGCGAGGCTGCCGAGCGTGACCCGGACCTGCATCGCGAATGGCTCTCGGACACTTCGGTGCGTCCACCGGGCGGCGAGAGTTTCGACGAGGTACGCGAACGAGTCGTCGCCGCGCGTGACGACCTGATCTCGACCTACGGCGGCGCGACGCTGTTGGTCGTCTCTCACGTCACCCCGATCAAGACTTTGGTGCAGCTGGCCCTCGATGCCGGGCCGTCGTTGCTGTACCGGTTGCATCTGGATCTGGCGTCGCTGAGTATCACCGAGTTCTATCCCGACGGGGGAGCCTCGGTCCGGTTGGTCAACGACACGTCACACCTTCGCTGAAAGAGCCCCGACGGCTGATCAGCCTCTGATCAGATCACCAACCACAGGGCACTCACGGCGGCGAGCAATGTCAGTGGCGTCGTGATGACCCCGAGCAGAGTGAATGTCGCCAGCGTGGGCGGTGCGCCCGCGCTGGTGGCGACTCGTCGCCAGAGCATCGTTGCCAGTGAGCCCACGTAGGTGAGGTTGGGGCCGAGGTTGACGCCGATCAACATCGCAAGCACCAGCGCTGGAGGTGCCGCCGTTCCGAGCGCTGCGATCATCAGCAAGGTTGCCGGCAGGTTGTTGACGAGATTGGACGCAACCGCCGCTACCGCGGCGACAAAGAGCAGTGAGCCGTAGCTGGTGTCGCCTGGCAGGATCTGCGCAATCCATTCGCCCACCGGCCCGTTCGCGACTCCGGCGACGATGATTCCGAGAACCAGGACGAACGCGCAGAACCAGAGGTCGGCAGCGTAGAGCATCTTGGCGGCGGTCGTACGGTGCCGAGCCAGAGCGATCGCTCCCAGGACACTCGCACCCACCACCGCGATCCAGGCGGGCTCGATCCCGAAGAAACCCGAAACCGCGAAACCGAGCAGCGTCATTCCGATCACCGTCAGCGGCAGAATCGGCGCAGGCGCAGATCTGGCTGCCACCGTCGGTTCGGCGCTGTCGCCCCGCGCGAGTTCCGAACGGAAGAACAGTCGAAAAATCAGGTACTCGACAGCGATCGTCACGACCCACGGCAACGCCATCAATGCGGTGAAGTGCAAGAACGTCAAACCTGTTGCGGCAAACGCGATGAGGTTGGTCAGGTTGGACACCGGCAGCAGGGTCGACGCCGAATTCGACAGGTGCGCACTGGCATAGGAATGCGGCCGGGGACTTGCTCCGATGGATCGTGCGGCCGCGATCACCGCGGGTGTCAGCAGCACGACGGTGGCGTCGAGGCTCAGGACCGCCGTGGTCAGGGCGGCGGCGCCGAACACATAGATCAGCAACCGGTGTGGATCGGCGAGGGATCTTTGCTGCAGGATCTGGCTGACCCAGCGAAAGACGCCGAGAGCATCGGCGGCATGAGCGAGAACCAGCACGGCAACCAGGAAGACGACGGTGGGTGCCATGCTCGCCAGTTCGTCGCGGGCTTCGTCGAGAGTTACGACGCCGGTCAGGAGAACGACGACAGCTGCCGGCCCGGCGATGACGATCTCGGGAAGCCCGCGTGGACGCACTATCGCGAAGACGAGGACGAGGGCGACGAGCAGGATCGGTAGAAGAGTCACGCGATGGTGCTCCGTGTCGGGGCGAGCGTCATTTGAGCAGTTTGTAGAGCGTGTTCAGGTTTCGGGTTGTGGTGAACGCCTTGAACTTCGGTTTTCCGGTGTTCCTGCCGAACGCGCTCTTGACGGTCTGCCCCTTCTCGACCTCCCAGTACAGGACTCCGTCGCCTGCCGCCACACGCTCGACCGAGGCATCGAGTTGCGCTGCTGCAGTGCTCAATTCCTCCAGGATTTCCGGCTCGGAGGCAACCATCGCATAAGCATGCCAACCCTCGCGTTCGCGCTCGAACGGGTAGTTGTCCACGATCGCCTGCAGTGTCGGAAGGTCGAGGACGAACACCCAAGCCTCGTAGCCGAACTCGCGGGCAAGGGCGGATTCGATCTGTTTCTTCAGCGTCGGGATGTCGGTGCTCGGACTGTCGAACAGAACGTTGCCTGAGGCCAACACGGTTTTCACCCCTTGGAATCCGAGGTCACCGAAGACTCTCGCCAGGTCCGCCATCTTGATGTTGATGCCGCCCACGTTGATACCGCGTAGCAGGGCCACGTACCGAGTCATACGGTGACCATAGTGCCGGCCACCGACAGGCGCCCGGTAGCATACGGGGGCGGACGAGTTGGCCGGGCGGCCGCGGCTTCTGGAACCAGCGCGTATCGCGCACAGGCCTGGGGCCGAGGAAAGTCCGGACTCCACAGAGCAGGGCGGTTGTTAACGGCAACCCGAGGCAACTCGCGGGACAGTGCCACAGAAAACAGACCGCCTGCCTTTCGAGGCAGGTAAGGGTGAAACGGTGCGGTAAGAGCGCACCAGCACCTCGGGTGACCGGGGTGGCTAGGTAAACCCCGCCCGGAGCAAGGTTGAAGGTCGCATCGCTCGCGGTGCGGCTGCGCAGGTGTTCGAGGGCTGCTCGCCCGAGCCTGCGGGTGAACCGCTCGAGGCACCCGGCGACGGTGTGCCCAGATGGATGGTCGCCACTCGGCACTTCGGTGCCGCAGGACAGGATCCGGCTTACACGCCGACTCGTCCGCCCGCGATCTGCACAGTGAGAAAAAGAAGACCCCCACCGGATCGGTGGGGGTCTTCCTTGTTCGAAAAGCTGTCAGACAGGCTTGATGACCAGCAGCGTAGCCCAGTACGTTGCCGCGTCATGGCCCATGAGCGGGAGGAGGTAATCGTAAAGAATTGCGGACATGCGCACTCCATTTTCTGTTCGTAGCTTGTGTTGGGCATTCAAGCAGAACTCACCGTTCGAATGTCCGGTTCTCACCTGCCAGGCCAAGTAGAAAGAATATCAGTCTCACAGCGATCTACAAGCTTCTATCTCACTCTGATGTCACACTGTGGATATGACTGATGAAGATCGACTCTGGTACTTCGACGTGTCCGACGGTTCCGTCACGCAGGGAAAGGGTGCGTCCTCGCTGACGAGGATGGGGCCGTACCCTGATCGGGACTCTGCCGAGCATGCATTGAAGATCGCTGCCGAACGCAACAAAGCCGCCGATCGGGCAGACGAAGACTGGAACAACTGAGCCTTGGAATAACTGAGCCTTGGAACAGCCGGGACTCGAACAACTGGGACCGGTACTGCTGCTACACCGGCCCGAACCGATCATGGAGGATGCGTGCCCGCAAGTCGAATGATGGTGCAGGGAATCGACTTCGGAGTGGTTCGGGCGGAGTTCGACTTGCCAGGAGCATTCTCGGCTGCGGCGCAGGCCGAGGCCGAGAATGCCGTGGATCGTTTCGGTGCCGGGCGTGTCGACGAAACGGGTATCGCCTTCGTGACCATCGACCCTCCCGGATCGATGGACCTCGACCAGGCAGTGCACATCGAGAAGACCTCGACCGGGTACGTCGTGCACTACGCGATCGCCGACGTCGCGGCGGTGGTGACGCCGGGTGGCGCTCTCGACATCGAAACCCGCAAGCGGGGCCAAACCTTCTATCTCCCGGACGGTTCCGTCCCGCTGCATCCCCGAGCGTTGTCGGAGGGATCGGCGAGTCTGCTGCCGGACGTGGTTCGTCCCGCCGCGCTGTGGCGGATCGAACTCGACGCGCAGGCCGAGCCGACGTCGTGGCAGGTGAGACGCGCTCTGGTGAAATCGGTGGCACGTCTGGACTATTCGACCGTGCAGCGCGATGCCGACGCGGGAACCTTGCATCCGTCCATCGCCGCACTACCGGAGTTCGGACGATTGCGCAGTGTCTCGGCGGTTGCCAGGGGTGCCATCGAGCTGAAACTGCCCGAGCAGTCAGTGGTTCGGGATCAGCCGGAGGACGAGTCCTCGGCTCGCTGGCGGATCGAACTGGAGCCACGCACCGAAGCGGACGACTGGAACGCAGAAGTGTCGCTGCTGACCGGGATGTGTGCCGGCCGCATGATGATCGACGCAGGTATCGGGTTGCTTCGCACGCTGCCGCCGGCCGAGGAGTCCGCGGTTCGGACCTTGCGGAGAACTGCAGTGGCGCTGGGTATCACGTGGCCGGAGGGGCAAAGCGTCGGGCAGATTCTTGCCGGACTCGATTCCAACGAGCCGTCGACTATGGCGCTGATGTCGGTTGCGCCGTCGTTGCTGCGCGGGGCAGACTACGCGGCCTTCGACGGCCGACTACCGGAGTTGACGGTGCATGCGGGGATCGGAGCGCCCTACGCTCACGTGACTGCTCCGCTGCGCCGGCTGTCCGATCGTTTCAGCACCGAGGTGTGTCTGGCGATCACAGCTGGTACGCCGGTACCGGAATGGGCGCGCACTGCACTTCCCGAGCTGCCCGACATCATGAGTGGGTCCGACTCGCTGGCGAACAAGGTCGACCGTGCGTGCATCGATCTGACCGAGTCCACGCTGCTCGACGGCCGGGTCGGCGAGGTCTTCGACGCAGTGGTGATGCGCGCCAAGGACGGAAAGCGCTCGGCGGAAGTGTTTGTCCCGTCGATCGCCGTGATTGCGAAATGCGTCGGAACGCCCGACGACGGTGAGCGCGCAAAGGTGCGACTCACCGCCGTCGACACCGTCAAACGGACGGTGGAGTTCACGTTCCCGGCGTAGCGAGCTACCGGTAAGAATCGGTGGCTTCCACCAAGTGATGTGCGATGCCGGGCTCCATCGCGGAGTGTCCGGCGTCGTCGACGATCACGAGCTTGGATTCGGGCCACGCCTTGTGCAGCGCCCAGGCGCTGGTGGCCGGGCAGACGACGTCGTAGCGGCCCTGGACGATCGTCCCCGGAATGCCGTGCAGTGCGGAGCTTTTGCGTAGGAGTTGGTTCTCGTCGAAGAACCCGCCGTTGACGAAGTAGTGGTTCTCGATACGGGCGAAAGCCAAGGCGAACCGGGTCTCGGAGTTCTGTTCGATCTTGTCCGCCTGTGGGTACAGGTAGCTCGTCGATCCTTCCCAAGCCGACCAGGCGATCGCTGCCCGGGCTGCGACGGCGGGGTCTTCGGAATGGAGCAGTTGGTGATAGACCGCGACGAGGTCTTCGCCGCGCTGCGCCTCGGGTACCGGTTCGAGGAATTTGTCCCAGCGCTCCGGGAAGATGTTTCCCGCGCCGCCGTTGTAGTACCAGTCGATCTCGCTACGACGCAGGAGGAAGATCCCGCGCAGGACCAGCTCAGTGACGCGCGTAGGAAACGTTTCGGCGTAGGCGATGGACAGCGTGGAACCCCAGGACCCGCCGAAAACCATCCACTTGTCGATCGAAAGATGTTCGCGCAGGGCTTCGATGTCGGCCAGCAGCTTGTCCGTCGTGTTCACCGACAGGTCGGCGCCGTCGGCAACGTGAGGGGTGGACCGCCCGCAGCCGCGCTGGTCGAGTAGAACGATGCGGTATGCAGCCGGATCGAAGAACTGGCGTACCGCCGGTTGCGCACCACCGCCGGGGCCACCGTGCAGGAACACCACCGGCTTGCCGTCCGGATTTCCGCTGACTTCCCAGTACATGCTCTGGCCGTCACCGACATCGAGGAAGCCGGTGACGAAAGGCTCGATCGGGGGATACAGACTCCGGAGAGTCGACGGCTGCCCTGAAGTGGCTGACGTGTCGGTCATCAGAAGCCCACCAGGCCGGAGGCGAGATCGGGGATCTCGAGTGCGGAAATCGCGCCGCTCCGGACGTCGGGGCACGCGGCTGAGGTTGCCGCGTCGATGCTTTCGCGGTTCTGAGCGAGATCGAGCAGGTTGATGCCGTTCTGCGTCGCCCACGTGATGACGATCGTGTTCAGTCCGCCCTTGCCGAGCGTCGGGGTGACGGTCCGCCAGTTCTGCAGCTGCCCTTCCATATCCGAGCACAACTGCTGGACTTGAGCGTCGGTGAACGTCGAACCGGACGCGGTTGTTGCCGGCGCCGTCGTGGTGGAACTCGCGGGCGTAGTGCTGCTGGGCGCGGGAGAGTTGGTGGACCCTCCCGCGCATCCGCTCAGCACCGTGACGAGAGCTGCCGCGCCGACTACAGCTGCGGCAGTAGAACTTCGACGGTTACCGATCATTGAACGCACCCCTGGCTGGTTGAGAGACAGGCGGCGTTCGCCGGTCTCGGATCAGAAACTGTGTTCTGCGGCCGGGAAAGCGCCAGTGCGAACTTCTGATGCATAGGCTGCGGCTGCGGAACGCAGTTCGTCACCGACGTTACCGAAACGCTTGACGAACTTGGCTGTCTTACCACTCGTGTAACCCGCCATGTCCTGCCAGACGAGTACCTGAGCGTCGCATTCGGAACCGGCCCCGATGCCGACGGTGGGGATGGTGAGTTTGCGGCTGACCTGGCCCGCAATCTCGGCCGGAACCATTTCCATGACGACGGAGAACGCCCCGGCTTCCTGGACTGCAATGGCGTCCGCCACAAGCTGCTCGGCCGCGTCGCCGCGACCCTGGACGCGGAATCCGCCGAGCGAGTTCACGCTCTGCGGGGTGAATCCGACGTGTGCCATGACGGGGATGCCGGCCGAGGTGATTGCCGCGATCTGCTTGCTCATCCGCTCACCGCCCTCGAGTTTGACGGCGTGCGCGAGGCCTTCCTTCATGAACCGTGTGGCAGTCGCCAGGGCCTGCTCGGCGGAACCCTCGTAGGTGCCGAAGGGGAGGTCGGCGACGACGAGTGCGTGCGGCGCGCCGCGAACGACGCCACGCACGAGCGGGAGCAGTTCGTCGACGGTGATCGGCACGGTGGTGTCGTAGCCGTAGACGACGTTGGCGGCAGAGTCGCCGACGAGCAGCACCGGGATGCCTGCGTCTTCGAAGATGCGTGCCGTGGAGTAGTCGTAAGCGGTGAGCATCGACCAGCGTTCGCCGTTCTGCTTCATCTCGGCGAGGTGGTGAATGCGCGTCTTACGCTTCGGTGCATCGGTAGAGCTTGCAGTGGGTACAGAACCGTAGAGAGGTGTTTCGGACATCGTTGTCCCTTTCTGGCCTCGAGGCCCTGAGCGTTGATCGCCTTCGGGTCCCCGGGTGTGGGTGATGACGTGTTCAGTCTGCCACCGGACATCGCCGACACGAATAGTTGACGGGGTGCAATGGGTCACATCACCGCGCGCGTATCAGGTAGGTGCCGAGACGAGGCGAACCGCTGGCTATCGCGGTTTCCTGGCACCATCGATGGCATGTCGAAGTTCGTTCGCCTCTCCGGTGCCCTCGCCGGAAGCGCAGCAGTGCTCGTGTTGGTTGTCGGTTGCACCAGTTCGGAAGGCACGCCCGAATCAGTGGAACCTGCTGGTTCTGCCGCGTCCGCGGTGCCGTCCGGCCTCGAGAAATTCTACGAGCAGACGCTCGACTGGGGTTCGTGCGACCAATTTGTCGAAGAAGGAACTGCGCCGCTGGGGCGTGGGATCGACTGCGCCGAGGTGAGCGTTCCCGTCGACTACGCGAATCCGAACGGCGACACCGCGAAGGTGGTGATCTCGCGTTCGAAGGCAACCGGCGACCGCATCGGCTCACTGTTGCTGAACCCCGGCGGGCCGGGTGGGTCCGGGCTGTCGATGGCGACCTCGGGTTCGGGCACCGAATTGCAGGAACGTTTCGACATGATCGGCTTCGATCCGCGGGGGATCGGGGCGTCGACCCCGCAGGTTCGGTGTTTGACGCCGGAGGAGACCGACGCGGAGCGTGCGGAGGTCAACGTCGACATGACGCCGGAGGGCATCGCTCTCGCCGAGGCGGACAGCAAGGACTACGCCGCCAAGTGCGCTGAGCGGACCGGTACGGAGTTCCTCGCTCATGTCGGTACCTACGAGGTGGTGCGAGATATGGACGTCATTCGGGGCGTTCTCGGCGATCCGAAGATGAACTACCTCGGGTTCTCGTACGGGACCCGGCTCGGATCCACGTACGCGGAAACCTTTCCGCAGAACGTCCGAGCGATGGTCCTCGACGGCGCGCTCGACCCCGAGCAGGATCCGGTCGACGAAGTGGTCTTGCAGGGGCAGGGCTTCCAAGGCGCGTTCGACGCCTTTGTCGCCGACTGTGTCTCGCGAACGGATTGCCCGCTGGGTGATGATCCGGCGCAGGCGCAGGCACGCTTTCAGGCACTCGTCGATCCGTTGATCGAGAAGCCGGCACAGACCACCGATCCGCGCGGGCTGAGTTATTCCGACGCGATCACGGGCGTGCAGCAAGCTCTGTACTCGCCACAGTTGTGGACGCCGCTGCGTGGGGGTCTGTCGAGTCTGGCCGACGGACGCGGCGACTCGCTGCTCAATCTCGCCGACATGTACGAAGGCCGTGAGGATGACGGCAGCTACTCCAACATCAACGACGCGTTCAACGCCATTCGCTGCGTGGACGATCCGGCAACCACCGACCGCGCCGAGGCCGGCGAATCCGACACTCGGTACCGCGAGGCGGCGCCGTTCCTCGACGACGGCCGCGGGACGGGTCAAGCGCCGCTCGACCTGTGCGCGTTCTGGCCCGTTCCGGCTACCGGCAGCCCTCACGCGCTCGACCCCCAGGCACTCGCTGACGCCGGTCTGCCGCAGCTGGTCGTCGTGTCCACGACGCAGGATCCGGCGACCCCGTATCAGGCGGGAGTGGATCTCGCGAAGCAGTTGGGCGCTGCTCTGATCACGTTCGACGGAACCCAACACACGGTGGTTCTGGACGGAAACTCCTGCGTCGACGATGCCGTCGTCGACTACTTCGTTTACTTGAAGGCTCCGGAAGAGGGTCTGACATGTTAGCCGGCGCGGCGCCGTACGCTGCGCCTATTCGATGGTGACCAATCACTCTGTTAACCGGGACCACTGATGTAACACAGATTTAACGTGGCTTGCTTAGTCTCGCGTGCATGGATCGCCAAAAAGAATTCGTGCTTCGTACCCTGGAAGAGCGCGACATTCGGTTTGTCCGCTTGTGGTTCACCGATGTTCTCGGGTACCTCAAATCGGTGGCGATCGCCCCCGCCGAACTCGAAGGCGCTTTCGAGGAGGGAATCGGATTCGACGGTTCCGCCATCGAGGGATTCTCACGAGTCTCCGAAGCCGACACCGTCGCTCGGCCCGACGCCTCGACATTCCAGATCCTGCCGTGGGCGCACAAGGACGGTGCGCAGCATTCCGCTCGCATGTTCTGCGACATCACGATGCCCGACGGTTCGCCGTCGTGGGCCGATCCGCGCCACGTACTGCGTCGCCAGCTGAGCAAGGCCAGCGACTTGGGCTTCAGCTGCTACGTCCACCCGGAAATCGAGTTCTTCCTTCTGGAGAACGGCCCGATCGACGGCACTCCACCGATCCCGGCCGACTCGGGCGGATACTTCGACCAGGCCGTGCACGATTCGGCTCCGAATTTCCGCCGCCACGCCATCGACGCACTCGAGTCGATGGGCATCTCGGTCGAGTTCAGCCACCACGAGGCCGCGCCGGGTCAGCAGGAGATCGATCTGCGCTACGCCGACGCACTCTCGATGGCCGACAACGTGATGACGTTCCGGTACGTCGTCAAGGAGGTCGCGATCGGTGAAGGCGTCCGGGCGAGCTTCATGCCCAAGCCGTTCAGCGATCAGGCCGGCTCCGCGATGCACACCCACATGAGCCTGTTCGAGGGCGACACCAACGCCTTCCACAATCCGGACGATCCGATGCAGCTCTCCGAGACCGGCAAGGCGTTCATCGCCGGCATCCTCGAGCACGCCAACGAGATCAGTGCGGTCACGAACCAGTGGGTCAACTCGTACAAGCGACTCGTCCACGGGGGAGAGGCACCCACTGCTGCGTCGTGGGGCCCGTCCAACCGATCGGCTCTCATTCGCGTCCCGATGTACACGCCCAACAAGGCGTCCTCGCGCCGCGTCGAGATCCGTAGCCCAGACTCGGCTTGCAACCCGTACCTGACTTTCGCGGTCCTGCTTGCTGCCGGTCTTCGCGGCATCGAGAAGGGCTACACCTTGCCGCCCGAGGCAGAAGACGACGTGTGGTCGTTGACCTCCGCCGAGCGCCGCGCCATGGGTTACAAGGAACTGCCGAGCAACTTGGACAGCGCTCTGCGCGAGATGGAGAAGTCGGAGCTCGTGGCCGAAGCACTCGGCGAGCACGTCTTCGATTTCTTCCTGCGCAACAAGCGTCGTGAGTGGGAGGAATACCGCAGCCACGTGACGCCGTTCGAGCTCAAGACCTACCTCGGTCTGTGACGGTGAAACCGCCCGCTGCGAGATCAGCAGTTCCAGGACCGGGTCGACTCGGGCTGGTCGAGCCCACCGCTGCCGACGAGTTGCGTCAGCTCGGTTGGGTCGACGCCGAGAGCATCGAACTCTTGTGGTCGCTGTCGCGTGCCGCGAACGCCGACCTCGCTCTGCGCACCCTTGTGCGGATCAAGGACGGGCTCGGCGACGGGTGGCGCGAACTCGATCAGGTCCTGCGCAAGGACAAGAGCCTGCGCGGCCGTTTGTTCGCACTGGTGGGTGCGTCGTCGGCCTTCGGCGACCACCTGGCCGCGGATCCGATCGGCTGGAAACTGCTCGACGGCACCGCTCTGCCGACCAAGGACGAGGCGACTGCAGCCTTGCTGGAGGTCGTGGGTGCAACTGTCGACGAGGGTGCCACCGAAGGTTCCCTGACCTACCGCGCCACGGTGACCGGGCCGGAAGCTGTTGTTGCTCTGCGTAAGAGCTACAAGGACCAGCTGATGCTGCTGGCTGCGGCTGATCTTGCGGCGACCGTCGAGAACGAACCCGTAGTTCCGTATCAGACTGTGGGGCACCAGCTTTCCGATCTGGCCGACGCCGCGCTGACCGCTGCACTTGCGGTGGCCATCGCAACGGTGTGTCCCGAGGGCAGCTGTCCGATCCGGCTCGCCGTGATCGCCATGGGCAAATGTGGTGCGCGCGAGCTGAACTATGTCTCCGACGTCGACGTGGTGTTCGTCGCCGAACCGGCCGATGCGACGGCCAGTCGCGTTGCCGGTGAGATGATGCGTATCGGTACCTCCGCATTCTTCGAGGTCGATGCTGCGCTGCGGCCCGAAGGCAAGCGCGGAGAACTGGTTCGCTCCCTCGAATCCCACATCACGTACTACAAGCGCTGGGCCAAGACCTGGGAGTTCCAGGCACTGCTCAAGGCTCGTCCGATGACCGGCGACATGGAGCTCGGTCGCCAGTACTCCGAGGCGATGAGCCCGATGGTGTGGATCGCCTCCGAGCGCGAGGACTTCGTCCCCGAAGTCCAGGCCATGCGTCGACGCGTCGAGGAAATGGTTCCCCCCGAACTGCGTGAGCGTGAACTCAAACTCGGCCGCGGAAGTTTGCGCGACGTCGAATTCGCCGTCCAACTCCTGCAATTGGTGCACGGGCGCGCCGACAGTTCGTTGCATGTCCAGAGCACCGTCGATGCACTGACTGCATTGGCGGCGGGTGGATACGTCGGCCGCGACGACGCCGCCAACCTGACTGCGTCGTACGAATTCCTGCGTCTGCTCGAGCACCGTCTGCAGTTACAGAAGCTCAAGCGCACACACACCCTGCCGCCGCCGGACGACGAGGAAGCGCTGCGTTGGCTGGCCCGCGCCGCGCACATGCGACCCGACGGTCGTCTGGATTCCCTGGGAGTCCTGCGCGCCGAGATCAAGCGGAATTCGCATCGGATTCGCCGCCTGCACGCCAAGTTGTTCTACCGCCCGCTTCTCGAATCGGTGGCGCGGATGGACAAGGAAGCACTGGTCCTGGGGCCAGAAGCCGCGGTTCGCCAGTTGGCCGCTCTCGGTTACACGGCACCCGAGCATGCTCTCGGGCATCTGACTGCACTGACGAGTGGCGCTTCACGCAAGGGTCGCATTCAAGCGCTCCTGTTGCCGACTCTGCTCGAATCACTCGCGGACACACCGGATCCCGATGCCGGTCTGCTCGCTTACCGCAGGCTCTCGGACGCGCTCGTCGACCAGACGTGGTTCCTGCGCCTGCTCCGCGACGAGGCTGCGGTGGCCGAGCGTCTGATGACCGTGCTGGGCTCGTCGGCGTACCTACCCGACCTGCTCATCAAGGCTCCCGACGTGATTCGCTTGTTCGCGGATTCGCCGAGTGGACCGCGCCTGGTCGAGCCGAAGCCCGAGGACGTCGCTCGCGGAATCCTCACCGCCTCCGGCCGACACAGTGATCCCAATCGTGCTGTTGCTGCGGCCCGCTCGCTGAGGCGACACGAACTTGCGCGAATCGCGTCGGCCGACATCCTCGGCATGCTCGATGTTCCTGCAGTCTGCAAGGCGCTGTCCTCGGTGTGGGCCGCGGTGCTCAATGCATCGCTCTCCGCGGTGATCAAGGCCAGCGTCACCGAACTCGGGACCGAGGCGCCGGCCAGTTTCTCCGTCATCGGCATGGGTCGACTCGGCGGCGGCGAACTGGGCTATGGATCCGATGCGGACGTGCTGTTCGTGTGCGAACCCCGCGAGGGCGTCGACGAGACCGTTGCGGTCAAGTGGGCCAACAGCATTGCCGACAAGGTGCGCAAGCTTCTCGGGGCACCGAGTACAGATCCACCGCTCGAGGTCGACACCGGACTGCGCCCGGAAGGTCGCAACGGACCGATGGTACGAACCCTGGAGTCTTACGACGCGTACTACGCGAAGTGGGCTCAGGCGTGGGAGATTCAAGCACTCCTTCGTGCGCACCCGGTGGCCGGTGATCCTGAATTGGGACTGCGGTTCCTGCACATGATCGACAAGACCCGCTACCCCGAAGGCGGCGTCAGTGACGCGGCGGTGCGCGAGATCCGGCGCATCAAGGCGCGAGTCGATTCCGAAAGGCTTCCTCGCGGAGCCGATCCGGCGACGCACACGAAACTGGGTCGCGGCGGCTTGGCCGACATCGAGTGGACTGTGCAATTGCTGCAGCTGCGCCACGCCGACAAGATCGAGTCGCTGCACAACACGTCGACCCTCGAGACTCTCGACGCCATCGGCGCCGCGGAACTGCTCAGCGAAGGTGACGTCGAACTGCTGCGTGACGCCTGGATCACCGCGACGAAGGCACGCAACTGCCTCGTTCTGGTGCGGGGGAAGCCGACCGATCAGCTTCCTGGCCCGGGCCGTGTTCTCGCGGCGGTGGCGCAGGTCGCTGGATACGGCGACGACGCAGGGGAATTCCTCGACAATTACCTGCGCATCACGCGTCGGGCAAAAGCAGTGGTGGAGAGGGTCTTCGGCGGGGAGTAGCGTTTTTGCTCAGTCTTGGCGAACCGGCGCATTCGCGGCGAACTTGCGGACTTCGGCGTCCTGCCACACGTGGGCGGGAACTCCGCCGCCGAGTAGCTCGCGCGCGAGCGCGGGTTGCCCGCCGATCGGTACGTCGCTGCCCGCGATGATCATGTTGCCGTAGCGGCGGCCCTTGAGCATCGCGGGATCGGCGATGATCGCCATGTGTTCGAACTGTGCGCCGATGGTTGCGGCCTCGCTGCGCGCGCCCTGGAGATCCGGGGTGTCGCCGCAGTTGACGATGTAGATGCCGCCCGGTGCGAGCACGCGTCGTACGTGGGTGGTGAATTGCGCCGTCGTCAGTGGTGTCGGAGTTGTGCTGCCGGCGAAGACATCTCGAATCACGATGTCCCGGGTGGACTCGGTGAGAGTTTCGGTGACGGCGCGGGCTTCTCCGACGCGGATGCGCAGAAGAGGCGCGCGCGGGAGGTCGAACCAATCGCGTACGAGTTCCGCCAGAGCACCGTCGATTTCGACCACCACTTGACGCGCGTCAGGGTACGTGGCGGCGAAGTATCTGGCCATGGAGCAGGCGCCACCGCCGAGATGAAGCACCCGCAGGCGCTCGGCCTTGTCACGTTCGGAATCGACCAGATGCGCGATCCACCGCATGTACTCGAAATCGAGCACCGTGGGATCCGCGACGTTCACGTGGGAACTGGGCACTCCGTTGATCTGGATGATCCAACTGTCATCGGAGTACTGATCGCGGACTAGTTCGCACGTCCCGGTATCGATCGGAAAAGTGCCGGCGACGGGACCGGACTCGCCTCGCTCGGGAGTACTGCTGCGAGTTCTGGTCTTGCGAGTTCCCTTGGCCACTGTGTCCATGTTAGTCGTGCGCCTTTCTGGTAGAGGCGGCTACCAAAAAGGCACACGGACCGACGGTATTCTCGGGCTACTTCAGGCACACTCGTACATGGAGTGTGATCGGCGACACAAATGCCGGCGCGTTCTTTCGTCGTCCGTGCATCACGAAGAATTTCGAGGAGTGCAGGTGAAGGTCAAGGCAGCGGTAGTCAAGGCGCCAGGTCAGGCGTGGGAGATCGAAGAGGTCGAGCTGGGGGACCCGGTCTCGGGTGAGGTGCAGGTCCGACTCGCCGCATCGGGGCTGTGCCATTCGGACGAACATTTGCGTACGGGCGCCAGCCCGCTGCCCTTCTACCCGGCCCTGGGCGGGCACGAAGGAGCCGGAGTGGTGACGAAGGTCGGACCGGGTGTCGCGAGCGTCGAAGAAGGCGACCACGTGGTTCTCGCCTTCATCCCGGCGTGCGGACGTTGTCCGTCCTGTGCGAAGGGTCTGCAGAACATCTGCGACGAGGGCGCCGGCCTGTTGACCGGGCAGGCGATCTCCGACAAGACGTACCGCGTCACCCTCGACGACGAGCCGGTCATCCAGATGTGTCTGCTCGGAACATTCTCGCCGTACGTGACCGTCAACGAGGCGTCGGTGATCAAAATCGAGAAGGACATCCCGCTCGACAAGGCGGCCTTGCTCGGCTGCGGTGTTGCCACCGGTTGGGGATCGGCCACCGCGATCGGTGGAGCCAAGGTCGGCGACACGGTGGTGGTCGTCGGCGTCGGCGGCGTCGGAATCAACTCGGTGCAGGGTGCGGCGTCCGCCGGAGCACGATTTGTGATCGCGATCGATCCCGTCGAGTTCAAGCGCGACAAGGCAAAGGAATTCGGCGCCACACACACTTTTGCCTCCCTCGAGGAAGCGCTACCGGTGATCGGCGAGATCACCTGGGGCAAGATGGCCGACGTCACCGTGATCACCGTGGGCGAGATTCACGGCGACATCATTCAGCCCGCGCTCAGCGCGACGGGCAAGGGTGGCCAGGTCGTGGTCGTCGGAATGGGGCATTACGCAGATTCGCAGGTGACGCTCAGCCTCTTCGAGCTGACCCTTCTGCAGAAGCGTTTGCAGGGAGCCATCTTCGGCGGGGTAGGGCCACGGTCCCAGATTCCCAAGTTGCTCGATCACTACCGAAGCGGCGCACTCAAACTCGACGAGTTGGTGACCAAGACTTACAAGCTCGAGGAGATCAACGAGGGGTACGCCGACATGCTCGAAGGAAAGAATCTGCGCGGGATGATCGTCTACACGGAGGACGATTACTGATCATTTCCCTTTGACTGAAGGCTCCGGCCCGGCACCACGCTTCGTGGTGTCGGGCCGGAGTCTTCTGCCCCCACGCACATTTCTGTCGATCGATGAGTCGACTGCCCCCGTAGTGGGCACTCGCAGAGTGAGGAAACCGGGCACCGTGCCCGGATCTCAGTCCACGACTCGACAGAGAAGAGCAGAGCATGCCCTACATCACCACCTCCGACGGAACCGAGATCTACTACACCGAGCACGGCGTCGGTCGGCCGATCGTCCTCAGCCACGGGTGGCCGCTGAGTTCTGACGCGTGGCAGGTCGAGATGAAGTTGTTCGCCGACGCCGGCTACCGGACCATCGCGCACGATCGTCGAGGACACGGTCGCTCGTCGAAGACGTACACCGGCAACGACATGGATACATATGCCAAGGACCTGGCTGAGCTGATCGACACACTCGACCTGAAAGACCTGGTCCTGGTTGGCCATTCGACCGGCGGCGGGGAAGTGGTCCGGTACGCGGCGCAGCACGGCAAAGGGCGCGTGGCCAAGGTGATCACCGCCGGCGCCGTACCGCCGATCATGGTCAAGTCGGACGGCAACCCCGAAGGCACACCGATCGAGGTCTTCGACGGCCTCCGTGAGGGAGTTCTGCGAGACCGATCGCAGTTCTACAAGGATCTCAGCGAGAGCTTTTACGGCGCGAACCGCGAAGGTGCCGACGTCTCGCAAGGGGCGAAGGACGACTTCTGGCGGCAAGGGATGTTGGTCAACCTCGCCGCGGCCTACGACTGCGTCAAGGCATTCTCGGAGACGGACCAGACCTCCGATCTCGAAGCCATCGACGTTCCGTTCCTCATCGCTCAGGGCGACGACGATCAGATCGTGCCGATCGGCGCAGCGGCCGAGAAGGCGATCAAGCTGGTGAAGAAGGGCACGCTGAAGGTGTATCCGGGCGCACCTCACGGCATCTACGGCTCATATCAGAAGACACTGGACCAGGACATTCTCGCGTTCATCGAGGACTGACGTCAGCGAGGCGGAAGGACCGGAGTCGAAAGGACCAGAGTGGGAAGGATAAAATTGCCATGTCTACACACGTTGCCTCACTATGCAATGGCCCCAGTGTCTTCGAGAACGAACTCGGGTCGATCTCGCAACTCGACACGAGTTCGTTGCCGATCCTGTCCGGTCTGTCGATCAAACGAATTGTTCTCGGTCCCGGCGCGATCCGTGAACCACAATGGAACGTCAACGCAAACCAGATCGCCTACGTCACCAGCGGAACCGTGCTCGTCTCGATGCTGGGCAATGCTGACGAGTTCGCCAGCTTCGTGGTGCGAGCGGGGCAGATGTATCACGTCGAATCCGGCGCGATTTATCACATCGAGAATGTCGGAGAGGAGGAGGCGGAGATCATCGCTGCCCTGCGTACTTCACTCCCGCAGCACTTTTCGTTGCAGAGTAGCGTCAGCGCAATGTCGAACGCGGTGCTCGGCAACACGTACGATCTCGCCGCATCGGCCTTCGACGTCTTCGGTGGAGTCGATGCGTCCCAGATAGTTCGGCGGGACGGCGCCGCCGTCGTTCCCGATACCGCCGGCCTTCCCAACGCGCATCTCTTCGATCTCGAAGGCCAGATCGCGCCTCTCGCATATCCGTACGGACAGGCGAAAGTGGCGCGCAAGCAGTATTGGGCGGCGCTGGAGGATCTTTCGATGTACTCGTTGACAATTCGCGAGAGTGGGATGCGTGAGCCACACTGGCATCCCGTCACTGCCGAAATGGGATACGTGCATCGTGGTCACGGGCGGACGACGGTCCTCGATCCGGACGGTTCGCTCGACACCTACCTACTGGAGCCCGGTCAGGTGTATTTCGTTCCGCGTGCCTATCCCCATCACATCGAGGTTCTAGGTGACGAGGACATCAACTTCCTCATCTTCTTCGACCAGCCGACGCCGGGCGACATAGGCTACCGTGCAACGGCTTCCGCGTTCTCACGCGGCGTTCTCTCGGCCTCGTTCGGTGTTCCGGAACGGGATCTGCCGCACTTTCCTTTCACCCCGATCGATCCGCTCATCGTCTCGCGGATCAATCCGATCGACCGCCAGCACTGACCGGCAAGGACGCCCATCATGACCACCACGCTCACCGTGACCGATCACGGGACGACGCTCGACTTCACGTACGAGGACGCCCTCCGCTATCACGGTCCGCAGGCCCCGGGCGGCGTGGCGCATGCCTACAAGGTTCTCGAGCGCGCTCTCGGTGTGCTCGGCGGGGAAGGCTCCGTCGAGCGTCGCGAGCTGGTCGTCACCACCGCACACGGCGGACCAGGAGTGCGCGATTCGTTCGAGTTGGTCACGCGCGCGGTGACCGAAGGGCGGTACACCGTTGACAGTTCCTTGGCCAGGCGTGAACGTGGAAACACGCTCGCGCTGTACGTATTTCGGATCACCTATCGCGGCGCGAGCGTCACGCTGACTGTTCGGGAGGGGTTCGTCGTCGACGAGTTCATCACTCTGTCCCGTAAGTCCGACCGGACGGCCGAAGACGAGTCACGGCTGACAGAGCTCAAGCAGGAGATGGCGGATCGAGTGATGTCGAGCCCGGCCGAGAGCGTGTACGACGTCGAGACCGGCACGCTCCCCGTCTGAGCGACGGCGGCGCAGGCGTCGGCGTGCAGAAATCTGGGCTGTCTGAAGTCAGCGGCTGGCGAACATCCTTATTCGTTGGTCGCGGCTGCGCTCGAGATGGTTGCGCATGTGACCACGTGCGGACGATTCGTCCCGGGCGCGGATGGCGTTCAGGATCTCTTGATGCTCCGAATTGAGCAGGTCAGGTTCGCCGTAGTTCGACGGCGGGCCGCTGTCGTAGATTCGCAGTTGGGTGGTGAGGCGGATCAGCAATGAGGTGATCGTGGAATTGTGGGCGGCCTGCCAGAGGGCCTCGTGAAACTTGAAGTTTCCGGCACGAACCTCGGTGCCTTCTGTTGCAGTGCAGCAGAACTCGTGCAATCCGTCCAGGCGGGCAAGGTCGAGATCGCTGTGGCGGAGTGCGGCGGCGCCGGCGGCTTCCGATTCGAGGGCAACCCGCGCTGCGTAGATTTCGATGACGTCTTCGGGAGTGCCGGAGCGGACACGAAAACCGCGGGCGGCTCGTTCGAGTAGACCGTCGTGCGCGAGCCAGTTGAGTGCCTCGCGGATCGGGGTACGCGATGCGCCGTACGATTCGCACAATTGAGTCTCGTGCAGCGGAGAGCCCTGGGGGAACTTGCCGGCCAGGATGTCGGCTCGCAGGCGCAGGTACTGCCGCGAGGTCTGATCGGACCGGCCCAGCGCAGCCTCCGGCACCAGCAGATCGGTGGTGCTCGTATCGGCGTCGAGATCCATGTGTCCTCATTCCTGTGCATGCAAGCAGAGCGCGTTCGATTATGCCATCGGCGACGAGTGAGTACTTGCGTATACGCTAGTACTCATTTAGGTTCGTGCTTGTTCGTTTCCGAGGGAGAGGGTCCGAAGTGGTTGGAGAGACCGCGTCGCCGCTGGTGAGTGCTGCTGAACTCGACGCGATGCTGCGCGAGGGAGGCGTCGCTGTGCTCGACGCGACGGTTCATTTTCCTCCCGCGCGATTTGACGGCGACTATCGCCCGGAGTCCGGGTACGACGGCTGGGTTTCCTCGCACATCCCGGGTTCCCGACACGTCGACCTCATGGACGTCTTTTCCGAAAGGGAAGCGGCGCTGCATTTCACACGCCCGTCAACGGAGCAGTTGATTTCCGATCTCCAATCCAGTGGTATCGAACCGGGTGCGACAATCGTGATCTACGACCAGGGTTCGACCACCTGGGCATCACGGCTCTGGTGGGTGTTTCGCAACGCCGGCATCGAAGCAAGGGTCCTCGACGGTGGCCTCGCCGAATGGACTCGATGCGGCTTCGCCCTCGCGAGCGGCGACGACGTCACCCACACGTCGGCGTCGAAGCGTTGGAGTGTGACGGACCTTGGCCTGTGGGTCGATCTACCTCGCGTTGTCTCACTGTCCTCAGGAGAAGAAGCCGGAACGCTGGTGTGCGCGCTGGCGCCTGAGCAGTACGAGGGAACGGAGAAGACGCGATATTCGCGACGCGGACATATTCCGTCAAGTGTGAATCTGTCTGCGAAGGGTCTTCTCGACGCCGATGCCCGGATGCTTCCGGCGGACGATGTTCGGTCGAAATCTGCTGACGTTCTACCGCCCGTCGCTGAACCTGTCGTGATCTATTGCGGCGGTGGAGTTTCGGCGTGCCTGACAGCACTCGCACTGATCCGCGGCGGCTATGAGGACGTCAAGGTCTACGACGGTTCGTTGGAGGAATGGACTGCAGATCCGACTTTGCCGATGGTTGTCGGCGGTGAGCCCGGCGGCGCGCTTGCGGATGTTCGATGTCCGCGGTCCTGAATCGCCGCAGTCCTAAATTACCTCCCGTTCTGAAGGAATTCTCATGTCTGACACTGTCTCTGTCGAAACCGTCGCGTCGGCGATCGACGCACTCCGCGATCAGGTACCGCTCGTCCAGTCGCTGACCAACATCGTTTCTGCGAACTTCTTGACCAATGTTCTGCTCGCCGCCGGCGCAAGCAACGCTCACATCGACAACGTCCACGAAGCGGGTGGGTTCGCTGCCATCGCCGGGGGAGTGCTCGTCAACCTCGGAACGCCGGACGACGGGACAGCCGAAGCTTTCCTGATAGCAGCAGAAGCGGCCCGAACTGCCGGTACGCCATGGGTTTTGGATCCCGTCGGTGTCGGCGGACTACCCTGGCGGAGCGGTATCGCTGTGGATCTGCTGCGCTTTCACCCCAGCGCCATCCGCGGGAACGCATCGGAGATCATCGCTCTGGCCGGACTCGGCGGTGACACCCGCGGCGTCGACAGTGCCTCCGATTCCGCCGACGCGGTGCCCGCCGCTCTGTCACTCTTGAAGCATGCGGATGCCGTGTCGGCATCCGGACCGGTCGACTACATCGTCGGCCGCGATGCGGGCGGTGACACCCAGGGCATCCGAGTCTCCGGTGGCAGCGCGCTGTTGCCGCGCGTGACCAGTACCGGTTGCTCTCTGGGCGGTCTTGTCGCCGCCTACCTCGCCGTCACGTCGACCGCGCTGGACGGATTGGTTGCCGCGCACACGCATGTTGCCGTGGCATCGGAGATCGCCGAGGAAAATGCCTCGGGCCCCGGTTCTTTCGCGGTCGCATACCTCGACGCGCTCTACAGCGTGAATGCGGACACCATCCGTTCGCGTGCCCGAATCGAATCGTTCGACCTGCCGGCTGGAGTGCAGAACTGATGGGCATCAAGACATTCTGGTATCTCACCCAGGCAGACGGGGACTACCCGTGGAGCCCCGGTGGGCTGTTCCCCGTGGACGGGGCCAGGCAGATCGAGCTCGCGAAGACCATCGACGACGGCGGATTCGAAGGTGCGCTTGTTGCCACCTGGCCGAACGATCCGTTCATCTCGGCGACGTGGGCGGCAGCGCACACCACGCGCATGAAGTTCCTCGTCGCCGTCTACGCGAACATGACGCCGGCGCGACTGCTGGCGGAGAAGGCATTGACTTTCGACGCCTTCAGCGGCGGCCGACTGTTGATCAACTCGGTCAACGGACGCGAGAACATCCTGACCAAGTACGACATGAACGTGCCCCACGACGAGCGTTACGAGTTGGGGGAACAGTACTGGGCGGACTTCCGCCGCATCTACGCCGAAGGCACGGAGTCGAACTTTCCCAACACACCACTGCGTATCGATGCGCCCGCTGGGCATCAGGTTCCGCTGTGGGGTACCGGTGATTCGCCTGCAGGCCTGGCGAATTCAGGCAAGGTGCTCGACACCTACTTGGCGATGCTGCGCGAGACTTCGTTCATCGAAGACAAATTCTCTGCCGCACGGGCGGCGGCGGAGGCAGCCGGGCGCGAGTTCACCGACTTCGGTGCGCTCACCGGTGTGATCGTTCGCCCCACCAAGGCGCAGGCGCACGACCGGTTCCGTTCGTTGTTCGAGAAGACGGGCGTCGAGCAGATCGCTCATGTCTTGGACAACGCAGTGCGTCGTCGTACTCAGGGGAAGCAAGACCTCAAGACCTTCACCGCCCGCGACGCACAGCGGCAGGGTTGGGCGGACAAGATTGCTTCCGGCCGCCTTCCGGAACCGGAGGAGTTGTACGTCGGTGACGGGCTGTACGCGGGTATCACGGCGTGGTCACCCCTCGACATCTTCGGCACCGGGTCATCGGCGGTGTACTACGTCGGTGATCCGGATTCGATCACGGACTCGGTGCGCACGCTTCGCAGCCGAACCGGTTTGACTGCACTGATTCTGGCGGGCTGGCCGCTGATCGAGGAAGCGAAGTGGGTTGCCGAGTATCTTGTTCCGCGATTCGACGAACTCAGCTGACATCGCGCCGCAGGATCGTGGCACCGAGACCTAAAGCGTCACGGAGAAATGCTGCAGCAGTGTCGATTTCATTCGCAGTGCATTCGAGAAGGATTTTGACTTCCACGTCCTTCTTGACGATGTCGGCAATAACCGCCACGGCAACAACGCCGGTGCCGACGGCCGAGCCTCGGAACAGATCGATCCCGTCGCCGTCCGCGCTGACCGTGCCGTCGAGATAGCCGTATTCGAGCGGATAGATCGCATCGGGGTACCGCGGGTGTGCCGACCCGCGGGGCCGATCGATCACGACGGTCGACGTGGCAGCCAGGTGATCGAGGGCCGAGAACAGATCTTCGTTCATCCCTACCGGTGCTCGCGCAGTAGCTGAGTCGGCGTCAGACCGGCCAGCGCTCGCGTATCGCGCGCGAGGTGGGCTTGGTCGGCGTATCCGGCGCGGCCGGCCAGCGAGGACAACGCGAGATCTGCGCTGCGGCTGAGAGCTAGTACATTCTGCATGCGTTGTACCTTCTGAATCAGCTTGGGGGACAGCCCGACCGACGACGTGATCGAGCGTCGAAAATGACGTTCGGAAACTCCGAGGTCTGCAGCGATCTCGCGTATCGGCGTCGAAGGGGAGGAGATGAGCGCGGAATATCCACGCTCGATGCCCTGGTCGGATTCCAGTCCGCGCCACAACTGGCCCAGTAGGTGAGCGTCGACTGCCTCGTGGCTCAGGGCGTCGGCAAGTACCCGCGCTTGTCTGGAAGTGAGGATGTCGTCGATGGCGATCTTCGAATCCTGCACTGCGTCGGCAGCTGTGCCGAGCAGGCTCCGCAGAGCCGGTGGATTGATCCGGATGCCCCACATGGTTGTACCGGCGGCGACCGAAACCAGATCGGCACCGGTGGCAGGTCCGACGAGCCACGACTTTCCGGTGCTGTCGACGATGAAGTCGGCGCAGAGATCGGGAAGAATCCGCTTTGCTTCCGTGGGCGTATGGGCTTCGCTGGTGCTTTTCCACGTGCAACTGAAGAGGCCGGCCGAACCGGTGATCCAAGTCTCGACATAGGTGTGGCCGTTTTGTTCAAGACTCGACGCTACCGTCCGACTACCGTCGAGAGCGAGGGTGTCAGTGCCGGTCATCAGATCATCGTCACACACTCGCCGATCACTTCTCGACCCGAAACAGGAGAAATACCGTGTCCGTCTCTCCGAGACTCGATCTCGTCGGAATCGTCACCAACGATCTCGCGCGTTCCCTCGCGTTCTACCGAACCCTCGGGCTCGACATTCCGGAAACACCCGCTGACGCTCCGCATGTGGAGTTCACTTTCGACGGTGGGCTTCGGCTGGCCTGGGACGCGCTGTCCACCATCGCGAGCTTCGATCCGGACTTCGCTGTCGGGGAAGGTCGACACCCCGTCGCTTTGGCCTTCGATTTCGGGACTCCCGCCGCAGTAGACGAGGCGTATCAGCGCATGACAGCCGACTTCCCCGGGCACAAGGCGCCCTTCGACGCCGTATGGGGGCAGCGTTACGCCGTTCTTCTCGATCCCGACGGCAATACCGTGGATCTCTTTGCCGCGCTCTGAATTCGAACGACGCAGGCCCCGAACGAATATCGGTCGGGGCCTGCGGTTGTCGGTGATCGAGTCGTTGTCAGTTCACCAAGCGTTCAGGGTGTCGAGGATCTGGCCTCGGGCCTTCCACAGTTCTGCACCCCAGTACGGCCACGAATGAGTGCCGTTGGCCGGGAAGCTGTACGTTGCCGGAATTCCCAGGGAGTTCATGCGCAGTTGGAATGCCCGTGAGTTCATCAAGGCAAGGGCCTCGAGCCCGATGGCACTACCGGTATTCACGAAGTCGACGGGCCGACGCGGTTGATCGAACTGCCCGGGCAGGCCGCTCGCAGCGGAGATGTACAGCGAGAGCCCAGCCAGTTCGGGTGCAAACACGAAGGGATCGTTGCGGAGCCAAGCGGGGTTCCACGGCGGTCCCCACATTGCATCGACATTGAAGGACCCGGCGCTGACCATGGCCACCCGGATCGCCTCACGCATGCCTGGAGCTGAGATGTTGAGGTATCCCGAGAGCGAACCGGCGAACTTGAACTGATCGCGGTGGTAGGCGGCTAGCGTCAGTGCCGCGCTGCCACCCATGGACAGTCCGAGCACGCCGTTGTTGGTTCGGGAGACGCCGCGCGATTCCAGATAGGCGGGAAGTTCCTGGGTGAGGAAGGTTTCCCATTTGTACGTGACCGGCTGGCGATTCAAATTGCTGTTCGCATACCAGTCGGAGTAAAAGCTGGACTGCCCGCCGACCGGCATGACCAGGGTGACGTTGTCGCCGCGATACTGCTCGAGAGCGTTGGTCTCGAAACTCCATGCGTTTCGGTCGTCGCGTGCTCGTAGGCCATCGAGAAGATAGAGCGCCGCGTTGCCGCCGCGCGAAGCCCACTGGATCTGAACCTTGATCGGTCCCATCGACGAGTCTACGAACACTTCCTCGTAGCCACCGTCCGGGGCGGTACGCGCGGGCGCTGCGGTCGCTACCGATCCGCTGATCAGGCCTGCGGTCAGGGGGAGTGCGAGTGCTGTCGCTGCGAGGCCCAGGATCCGACGCTTGATTCGTTTCGAAATACGGTTTCTCGAAAGATCCGGGTTCGAAATATCTGGGTTCTTCGCCAAATCTGTGTGAGCCTCGTGCATGTATCACTCCCGCCCCAAAGGTGCTTGCACACCGAAATCCGACCGAGCCCCCCGAGGCGCGGAATTCCTTATGACACTAAGTGGTCTGTATTGACCTCGACGGCACCGTTACCGGTTCGTTATCAAACTGGTCCGATTTACCGTAATGCCGTCAGGCGTCGTCGACCGGAGGTTGTGCCACGATTTGCCAACCTCCACGAATCAGGTGTTCACGTACCCGAGCGACGTCCGATTCGTGCGGAATATCGTCGGTGACCTTGGTGATGAGGACGCCGATGTCGATCGGATCGACCGAACCGGGAAAGTCGATCGGATCGACCGGAAGCGGAAAGCCGGCGACGAGATCGTCAGCAAGAACGGCGATCTCGTCGTCGGACAGTTGTCGCCGGAGCAGGGCCATCAAAGGGACGTAGTCCTGCTCCGGCACACCGTTCGGATACCCGGCACGCAGCCAGCCGAGTATCGAAGCCAGAAGTGGTGGAAGACTCAACGAATCGAGCTTCAGTGGTTGTCGAGATCAGCGAGGGGCCACCCGGCGGCAGCAAGGACGGAGGCAACGCGCGCGATGTCCTCGTCCGAGGGAGTCTGGCTCGTCAGATCGGCGATCTGAGCGCTGATCTCGTCGCTCGAGATCACCTGGTCGCTGTTGACGTCGCTCAGTTCTGCGAGTGCAGCGCCGATGGCAATGTCTCGAATTTGCGCGTCCGAGAGTTTGCGTCGTAGCAATGCGACCAGCGGAATGCGGTCCTTGGGCGGTATGCCTTCGGGGTAGCCGGCGCGAAGCCAGTCAAGAATGGATTGAGGAAGGGATGGAGTCGGTGCAGTCACGGTGATGTCTTTCCGCTCGTGAGGGCGCACGGGATCAGAAGATCTCGATGCCGAATGTGTGGCTGAGGAAGCCCTGCATGATGAAGAGGATTCCGGTGACGATCGCGATGAGCACGACCGCGAAGCACACCACTGCGCCTGCCACGGCCAACGGACTGCGAGCCGCGACGGCAGTGCTCCCGCCGCCACTGCCGCGTTGTCCGGCGTCGAGCGACTTCAGGCCGATTGCGAAGATCGCCGGTAGTCCGGCGCCCAGCAGGAGGCCGACCAGTACGACCTGCCAGAGCGAGTCGACGGTGTTTTTCAAGATATCCATGTCGATTCCCTCTTTCAGGCTTTGGCGTCGGTGGTGACGCGGGCGTCCGGACCGGGGACCTCTGCAGGCACCAGGCCGCCGTCCCACTCGGCGTTGACGTTGCTCGGATCGATGGGCTCCTTGCGGGAGCGCAGGTACATCCAGCCGGCCAACGCGATGAGCACGGCGAAGACGACCAGGACACCGGGCAGGCCGCCGACGATGTCGGCCAGTCCCCAGCACAGAGCGCCGACGATTGCAGCGGACGGAAGAGTGATCAACCAGGCGACCGCCATACGTCCGGCTACGCCCCAACGAACTTCGGCGCCCTTGCGTCCCAGACCGGTTCCCATGATGGAACCCGTCGCCACATGGGTGGTGGAGAGCGGAAGGCCGAGGTGGCTGGAGGTGAGAATGATTGCAGCAGAGGATGCTTCGGCTGCCATGCCTTGTGGTGCGGCAATCTCGACAAGTCCCTTGCCGAGAGTGCGGATGACTCGCCAACCGCCGAGGTAGGTTCCGGCAGCGATCGCGAGCGCACAGGTGAGCTTGACCCAGAACGGCATGTCCGCGTCGGCGGAAATGGTTCCGTGGGCGACCAGGGCGAGGAAGATGACGCCCATGGTCTTCTGAGCGTCGTTGGTGCCGTGTGCGAGGGAAACGAGTGAAGCCGAACCGATCTGGCCGAGTCGGAAACCTTTGTCCTTGGTTTCTTCTCCGACGTTGGAGGTGATGCGGTAGATGAGCCAGGTGCCGGCCGCGGCAACCAAGCCGGCCACGACGGGAGCGAGAACTGCGGGGATGACAACCTTGCTGAGGACGCCGCTCCAGGCGACACCGCTCATGCCGAGGGACGCGATGGCGGCGCCGATCAGGCCGCCGAACAGTGCGTGTGAGGAACTCGAGGGGATGCCGAGCAACCACGTTGCCAGGTTCCAGATGATGCCGCCGACAAGGCCGGCGAAGACGATGGTGAGCAGCGCTTGGCCACCCACATTTCCGAGGTTCACCACGCCCTTGGCCACGGTGGCAGCAACCTCTACCGAGAGGAAAGCTCCGACCAGGTTCAAGGAAGCAGACAGAGCGACTGCCACCTTGGGCTTGAGGGCGCCGGTTGCAATCGACGTGGCCATAGCGTTGCCAGTGTCATGAAAACCGTTGGTGAAGTCGAACCCCAGAGCGGTTACGACGACGACGAGGAGAACGATGAGTTCCGCATTCACGAGAAGTCATGTTCCAACACCTCCGGGCCTCAAATCGACCTCAGACGTGGTCGTTCTGCGACATTTCCACCACTCGGCACCTGTTGTTCACCTTCGTCCGGATAATTGTCCGTTTTGAAACTCCTGGGGTAGAGAAAATTCATTCGCGTGCATGGTCGTGGAGGTTGTGGAGGCATACGCCAATTGCCGGACGGACGAATCGGGTTCTGGACTTCCTCGAAATCGGGTAAGGCCAAGCGGCTGCGGAACAACCCACGCGTCAGCGTGGTGCCGTGCAACAATCGCGGAAAGGTTGCCGACGGTGCGTCGCCGGTCACCGGGACCGCTCAGTTGGTGAGCGGTGGAGCAGAATTCGACGAGATCCGCAGCAAAGTCAAAGCGAAATACGGTGTGATGGTGCCTATTTCGAAATTCTTCAACACCCTCGGTCACATCGGTAATGGTCCGTTCCCGTACGGCGACACCGGCGTGATCATTTCCGTCGATGCGTAGTCGGGATTGCGTAGCGGAGTAGTCTGAAGGTATGGAACTCACGACCGGGCACCTCTGCCTGACGGTTCCACGAATCCTCCGTCAAGGAGCCTCGTCATGGCGCACATCAGCACTCTCGACTATGCAATGGAAGCGCCGCAGCGCCATGTCGGGCAACCTTTCCCGTCGCCGACGCGGACTCCGCGATTCCTGCTTCGTGGGCAAGGTGCCGTCAAGGCATCGGTTGACGGCGCGTGGTTCCCGTGGACCACGAACGTCACGGCGGAGCTTCACGATCTGATATCCGCACTTTCGTTGCGGCTGGGGCCGATCGCGAGGGTTGCGTTCGACTGGAACACGATCAGTAGTGCGCAGCGACGTATCGACGAGGTCGACGGACTGGAAGTGCGGGGTCCGTACCCTGGCCAGCCCCACGATTTGATGTATCTCGACGATATCTATGGTCGTCAACTCGTTTTGATGATGATTCCGCCGTACACGGATCCGGACCGCGCGTACGAGGTCATGCGGCGGTTGGTGGATCCTGTCCGCAGCGAAACCTATCGGGTGCAGTGAGATCTTTCTGACGTGCGGGGGTCGAATCTCGCGATTCCTGAACATGCGTCCAGTTTGTCTGGTTTGATGGTTCTCGTAACCACGATCTCAGGCGCATTCCCTCAGGTCAGCGCTTGGGCGCGGCAGCTTGACTCCCTGCCGTGTCGTCGGTCCGGCATGTCCACCACCCTCCCACTGTGCGTGAGCGCCGGACCAGAGGAAGCCCCGCCCTCCCCACGGGGGTGGGGCTTCTACTCTGTTCGGGCTGAGCGGCGTTCGCATCGCCGAATCCGCCCGCTTGTTCGGCAGTTCGGGACGCCCTGGCCCGTAGCATCGCCACCGTGAACATTTCCCTACTCGGTGCGGCTGGGCTTCAGGACTGCGCCGACAGTGGAATGGACTGCATGGACGGATTCGAAGCAATCTTTCTTCTGTACGGCGGCGGATTCATTCTCGCCTTGATTTGGCTTTCCCTGTGTCTTGTCGGAACGGCCGATGTGGTTTCTGTGTCCGGGCGAGTCGGTGTGTGGCGCGCTGTCGCCTTCTCTGTCGGGATTTGGCTTGTGCCCATCGTCGGGTTGAGTGCATGGTTTGTTTACCGACGCTCTCGCCAAATCTCGAAGAAGGTCGGTCCGGATCAAGCCCCCTACTGGACTTGAATGAGACTGACATTTTCACTGAGACCGCACCTAGCCTTGAAACTATGTGGCATCCTGCCGTTCCAGCCAGTTCAAGATCGCTTGGTTGGTCTCTTCGGGTCTTTCTTGTTGGATCCAGTGACCGCAATCGAGATTGACTACTTCCACATTGGGCACGAACTCTGTCAGGTTCTCAGCTCTCACGATCGCGTCACGGTCGCCGTAGATCATGAGTGTGGGCTGTTGGATGATCGGGTCCACCTCCGCCAGCAGATGCCAGTTGCGGTCAAGGTTCCTGTACCAGTTCACACTGCCCGTGAATCCTGTCGATTCGAAGGCGGAGACGAAAACGGCCAATTCTCTATCGCTCATCAGGGGCTCACCGAGTGGTGTCTCTGCTTTGGCGAGATCGATCAGCGCCATACCCGGCTGAGGTTCCCTGAGGGGTTCGTTCTTCCGGTACAGGTTGCGGAGGAACCGGAAGGTGTTGTCTTCGAACACCGCGTCCGCGACGCCCGGCTGTCGATTGAAATGGACGAAGTAGAAATCACCGCCAAGCACGGCTTCCATGAACTCAATCCACGGCTGCTCTCCGCGATCCTGGTAGGGCAGGCTCAGGTTGATCACTTTGTTTACCCGGTCCGGGTGCAACAGGGTAAGGCCCCACACGACAAAGGCACCCCAATCGTGACCGACAAAGGTGGCATCGTCGTAGCCGTAGTGATCGAGAAGTGCGATGAGATCACCCGCCAAATGTTCGATGTCATAGTCCGTCACTTCGGTCGGACGTGACGAATTGCCGTAGCCGCGTTGGTTCGGGACGATGACGTGGTAGCCCGCCTCGACAAGGGCGGGCACCTGGTATCGCCAGGAATAGGCGTGCTCTGGCCATCCGTGACACAACACGATGGGTTTCCCGGCATTGTGTCGCCCTGCTTCGAAGACTTCGAGTTCCACGCCGTTCACTGGGATGAGGACGGGCCTGGGGAAGTCGGATGGATTCACGGATGCTCCTTTGAGTCGAGTACCGATCTCGTGTCTGGATCGACCGGTTGCTCCGACGATAGGGAGCATCGTGGACACATAAAGTCCTAGATCGCTGGCAATCTGAAGAAATGCGGAACGATCCCACAGGCCGAGCACTGCAACTGCTCTCGCTCCTTCAGACTCATCGCTTCTGGCACTGTGCCGAACTTGCCGCACGACTCGATGTCACGCAGCGGACGGTGCGCCGCGACATCGATCGCCTACGCGACCTCGGCTATCCGGTCGATTCCACGTCCGGAAAATACGGGGGCTACCGACTTGCAACGGGGGCGCACGTGCCGCCCCTGATCCTCGACGATGACGAGTCCGTGGCGGTAGCCGTCGGACTGCGCTACGCCGCCGAGGCCGCCATCGGAGGCATCGAAGAAACGGCGCTGCGCGCGCTGACGAAGATCGAAACACTCCTGCCCCATCGACTACGCCGACGTGTGTCGGCACTGCATTCGAGCGTCAGTTCCATGCGGCGGGCAAATGACGACATCGTCGATCCCGAAGCACTCAGTGTGCTCGCTGCGGCATGTCGCGACCACGAGCACGTTCGTTTCGACTATCGGCGAGGTGATGGCGAGAGCAGCAGACGACTCGTCGAGTCGCACCGCCTTGTCACGGCGGGGCGTCGTTGGTATCTCGTAGCATGGGACCACCATCGTTCGGATTGGCGAACATTTCGACTGGACCGGCTCTCGGAGCCCTGGCTGGCAGGCAGTCATTTCACGCCACGCGAGATCCCGGGCGGTGACGCGGCAGGCTTCGTCGCGAGATCAGTTGGCTCGCCACCCCGTCACCACGATGCAAAACTCGCCATCGAAGCTACGTTCGCCGACCTCGAGGGCGTACTCAGATGGATTGACCACACACCGATCGAGGTGGCAGCGGACCGCTGCCTTGTCGAGATCCGCAGCGAAGATCTCGGCAGGCTCGCCATGACGGTTGCGCGCATTGCGCTCACCGCCCCAGTGGTCGTCATCGAACCAACCGAGCTTGCCGACACCGTCAGTCGGCTCGCCCTTCACCTCAGGGTCTCGCCACCATGACAGTCAGAAGAGGATTGCGCGACAAGACCATTCACGTCCAAGTTGCCGCGGGGACGTGTTCCCTGCGCAGGCCCCTCGTCTATCGAGACACGTATCCGATTCCCTCTAGGCTTGGAGAGTAAGTGACCGATTCGAAATCATCGCCGACGGCTTCCGTCCACCCCCCGACGTGGAAGTTCGACTACCCGATCATCCACGCCGAGACTCGCGAACAGTGGCGAACTTGGTTGACGGACAATCACACGTCAGGCCGTGGAGTGTGGTTGTGCTCCTGGCGCACCACCACCAGCCGACCACGCTGCCCCTACCCTCAGGCCGTTGAGGAAGCGATCTGCTTTGGGTGGATCGATTCCACTAACACCATCTTCGACGAAGAGCGCAATTTGCAACTGTTCACACCGCGGAGACGCAAGAGTTCCTGGACCCGACTCAACCGCGAACGCGCAGCTGATATGGAGGCGCGTGGCCTCATGACCGCTGCTGGTCGTGGTGCCATTGCTGCCGCGAAATCCACTGGTTGGTGGACGATTCTCGACCAAGTCGAAGACCTCGAGGAACCATCTGACTTGCAGGCGGCGCTGGACCTGGACACGCAAGCGCGAAGCAACTGGGACAGTTTTCCGCCCAGCGCCCGCAAACAGATGCTGTGGTGGATCGTCAGTGCCGCTCGAGACGCAACACGGGCAGGTCGAATCGCCCATATCGTCAACAATGCGGCCATCGGTCAACGTGCCCGCAGCTGATCCGCGATTCGACCGCGTCCGGTATGAAGGCCGGTCATCATCTGTCCGAGGGGCTTCCCTCGGACCGAAACAAGTCCACCCGCCCCGCAGAAGCGGGACGGGTGGACTCGGTACTCGCAGGTCTGACTTACGTCAGGATGCGGATCACACGTCGTAGTAGAGCTCGAACTCGTACGGGTGCGGACGCAGGTTGACCGGAGCGATTTCCTGCTCGCGCTTGAGCGAGATCCAGGTCTCGATCAGGTCGGTGGTGAAGACGCCACCCTCGGTCAGGTACTCGTGATCGGCTTCGAGGCGGTTGATGACCGTCTCGAGGCTGGTCGGAGCCTGCGGGATGTTGCGAGCCTCCTCCGGGGGAAGCTCGTAGAGGTCCTTGTCGACCGGAGCCATCGGCTCGATCTTGTTCTTGATGCCGTCCAGGCCGGCCATCATCTGTGCAGCGAAGTTGAGGTACGGGTTACCCGAGGAGTCGGGTGCGCGGAACTCGAGACGCTTTGCCTTCGGGTTGTTGCCCGTGATCGGGATACGGACAGCTGCCGAGCGGTTGCGCTGGCTGTACACGAGGTTGATGGGGGCTTCGTAGCCCGGCACCAGACGGTGGTACGAGTTGATCGTCGGGTTGGTGAAGGCCAACAGCGACGGAGCGTGGTGCAGGATGCCGCCGATGTAGTGGCGCGCCATGTCCGAGAGGCCTGCGTAGCCGGACTCGTCGTGGAAGAGGGGCTTGCCGTCCTTCCACAGGGACTGGTGGACGTGCATGCCCGAGCCGTTGTCACCGAAGAGCGGCTTCGGCATGAAGGTTGCGGACTTGCCGTGCTGCCAGCAGGTGTTCTTGACGATGTACTTGAACAGCTGCAGGTCGTCAGCAGCTGCGAGCAGCGTGTTGAACTTGTAGTTGATCTCCTGCTGTCCGCCGGTGCCGACCTCGTGGTGGCCGCGCTCGAGCTCGAAGCCTGCGTTGGTCAGGTTGGTGGAGATTTCGTCGCGCAGGTCCACGTAGTGGTCGTACGGAGCGACGGGGAAGTAGCCACCCTTGGCGCGAACCTTGTAGCCGAGGTTCGGGGAGCCGTCGGCGTTGGTCTCTGCGCCGGTGTTCCAGGAACCGGAGATGGAATCCAATTCGTAGAAAGCGGAGTTCATGCCGGAGTCGTAGCGAACCGAGTCGAAGATGTAGAACTCGGCCTCGGCGCCGAAGAATGCGGTGTCCGCGATGCCGGTGCTGACCAAGTACTCCTCGGCCTTGCGGGCAACGTTGCGCGGGTCGCGGCTGTAGGACTCACGGGTGAACGGGTCGTGCACGAAGAAGTTGATGTTGAGGGTCTTCGCCTTGCGGAAGGGGTCGATCTGCGCCGTGGTGACGTCGGGAAGCAACATCATGTCGGACTCGTGGATCGACTGGAATCCGCGGACCGAAGATCCGTCGAATGCGAGGCCGTCCTCGAACACGTCCTGGTTGAAAGCAGACGCCGGGATCGAGAAGTGCTGCTGGACGCCGGGCAGGTCGCTGAACCGAATGTCGACGTACTCGATGTTCTCGTCCGCGATGTACTTGATGACCTCTTCGGCCGTGGTGAACGCCACGCTTGTGCTCCTTAAGTCGCTTCAGCCAAGTGATGTCGGTTGAATCCGTCGAGGCAGACGGTAGGGAGCTGGTGTTGCCCGCTCGTCAACCCTTTGTTTCGGCAGTGTTACGCGTCGCAGCATCCTGGGGATTTCCGAAGTCCATGTGACCGGCCACACAGTTAAAACCCGGCAAATCTGGACTACGGTGCTGCGACGCCTATCCTGGACAGCATGGCACGTATCACCGGAACTTGGCTCTCTGGGCCGCAAGCAGCTTTGCCGAAGAGCGCGGACGGCCGTGAGCAGTCGTACCGTGGCGAGCTCCTCGGTTTCCCTCAGGAGGGTCCGGGTTCGCTGGTCGGTTCGGGCCGTCGTATCGCGGCACTGTTGGTGGATTGGGTGATGGCTGTGGGAGTGGCCTCGCTCATCACCGGCGACTTCTTCGACGGTATGACCTCGACTGTCACGCTGATGGTGTGGTTCGCCGTCGGTGTCGTCACCGTGGCTCTGTTCAACTTCACCCCGGGGCAGTTCGTCCTCGGACTTCAGGTTGCGCGTATCGAAGGCCCGATCCGAGTGGGCTTCGTGCGCGCGCTCGGACGTCAGGCACTGCTTGTGTTCGTGATTCCCGCGACCATCACCGACATCGACGGTCGCGGTATGCAGGACCGCGCGACCGGCACTTTGCTCGTGAAATCGCGCTGACACAAACTTCTCGAACGAAGAAAGACCCGGGTCCGTATGGGCCCGGGTCTTTCGTTTGCTGTGGGGGAGTGTCAGCGACGACGAATGGTTCGCTGCATTCCCTTCATCTTCGCGCCTCCGGGCATCGGGCCCTTGGGAAGCGCTGCTCCGCCGCCGCGTGCGCTGAGCGCAGCGAGGCGACCTTCGATGTTGTCCATGCGCTTGGTGTCGATGTTGCGGGGCAACTTGTTCAAGTAGCGCTGGAGCTGCGAGAGCGGAACCTGGCCCTCGTCGTTTCCGATGATGATGTCGTAGATCGGGGTGTCGCCGATGAGGCGGGCAGTCTTCTTCTTCTCCTGCGCGAGGAGGCCCTTGACGCGTTGCGGCGAACCCTCGGCGACGAGGATGACACCCGGCCGTCCGACGACGCGGTGAACGGCATCGAGCTGGGTGGTGCCGGCGACGGCATTCGTGACGCGCCACGCGCCCTGCATGTTGTCGAGCGCCCACGCAGCGGCACCGGCCTGGCCTTCAGCCTTCTTGTACACCGATTTCTGGACGCGGCGACCGAAGATGATGAAGGCGCCGAGGAGACCGAGAACGATGCCGATCGGCAGCAGGAACCACTGAAGGCCCCAGATGAGGCCGACCAGGAAGAAGACCAGAGCCGCACCTACGAGGGTGCCGATCATCAGCGGCAGGAGGAGCTTGTCGTCCTTGCGCTGCATCTGGAATGCCTGCCAGAGCTGTGTTCTACGTTCCTTGGAAGCCTGCTTGCGGGCAGCCTTCGCTGCAGCCTTTGCCTCTTTGGTGGGTTTGCCCTTACCGGATTTGCTGCCGTTCGCCATGTACCCAGGATACGTCCATTGCTGTGCGCCTTTACTAACCGCCCGCGGTTAATAAAGGCGCACAGCAAAAAGTGGATCAGCGATTCAGGCGCGCCATGAGTGAGCTGGCTTCCTGGGAAGCGTCGCCGCCCTCGGTCAGATGACGCTGCG